>JAITWU010000057.1 GCA_031285115.1 Azonexus sp.
AGATCGAGGCCGAAGGTGCGCAGCCCGGTGACGATCACTTCCTGACTCAGCCCCAACGCCCAGGCGGCGGCAACGGCAGCCAGCGCGTTGGCGATGGTGGCTGGTTGCTTCTTGTCGATACAGGGCGCTTCGCCCAGGCGGCACAGTCGAAGCTCGTCAGCGCCCGCGCCAAGGCAAATGCGCCCGGCGCTGACATAAACGCCGCGACCAGCGGCCGCGCGATGGGCGGTGAGGAGCGGGGCGGCGGCAGTCTCGGCAAAGAGGATGACTTCGCCGTCGCATAGCTCGGCAAATTCCGGCGTCAGCGGGTCGGCGGCGTTGAGGACGGCGCAGCCGGAAGGCAGCACGATGTCGATCTGGGTGCGGTAAACCGAGCGCCAGGTGGTGTAAAACTCGCTGCCGGTCGGCTGCACGTCCCAAGGCGAGAGGTCTTCAACAGCGGGCAGGACGTTGGTGATGACGCCGACCTGACAACGGTCATAAGAGAGTCCTTCGCCGAGGATGACCGGCCCGCCGTTCTCGATCACCGCCGCATCGACGCTGCGGTTAAGGAGCAGCCGCCGCCCACCGGCCCAGTTGGCGGCATTGCTTTTCTGCACCAGACGCTGGCCGAGAAAAAGGCCGTCGCTGCACGCCAAACCAACCTGCCGCCCGGCGAGGTGCAAAAAGTGGGCGAGCAGACGCGCCACCGGCGTTTTGCCGCGCGAACCGGCAACGCCGACCAGCGGAATCCGCCCGCTCGCTTCGCCAGCAAAGAGGTTATTGACAATCGCCTGACCAACCGGACGCGGCTTGCCGATGCCGGGCTTGATGTGCATGAGCAGACTCGGCCCGGCGTTGACCTCGACCACCGCCCCGCCCTGTTCGGCAAAGGGCGTGGCAATGTCGCGGCAGACGACATCGACGCCCGCAATGTCGAGGCCGACGACGCGGGCGGCGAGCGAAACAGTGGCGGCATTGGCCGGGTGCACCTCATCGGTGCAATCGAAAGCGTGGTTGGCGTTGCGCTGGATGAGAACCTCACGGCCCGCCGCTGGCACGGCCTCAGCGCTCAAGCCCTGGCGCTCCAGTTCGATGCGGGCGGCGCTGTCGATGCGGATGATCGACAGCGGATGCAATTCGGTGACGCCACGGCGCGGGTCGGTGTTGATCTGGCTGTCGATCAGTTGCTGCACGCTTTGCTCGCCATCGCCCGCAACGATGATGAAATCGCTGCGATTGGCCGCCACCAGCTTGCCGCCAACCACCAGCAGGCGATGCTCGATGCCCTGAATCGAACGCTCGACCAGCACGCCCGAGCCTTCCTCGACGGCAATGGCGTAAGCCTCGCGCACGGCTTCCGGGGTCGTCAGGTCGATGAACACGCCGCGCCCGTGGTTGCCGTCGGTGGGCTTGACGACCACCGGGTAGCCGATGTCTTCGGCGGCCTCGACGGCGTCATCCGCGTCGCGGACTTCGCGGCCTTCCGGCGCGGGGACGCCGACGGCTGAAATCAGCGCCTTGGTCAAATCCTTGTCGCGCGAAATGGTTTCGGCAATGGCGCTGGTCTGGTCGGTTTCCGCCGTCCAGATGCGGCGCATCGCCGCGCCATAGCCAAGTTGCGCCAGATTGCCGTCATCGAGGAGACGAATGCAGGGAATATCGCGCCCATCCGCCGCATCAACAATAGCCGCCGTCGACGGGCCGAGGTATTTGCGATCGACCATGCGCCGCAGCGGGGTAATCGCCTCCATCACCGCGAACGGCTCATCATTGATCGCCGCCAGCAGCAGACGGCGGCCAATATCGAGCGCCAGCCGCGTGCAGCCTTCGTGGAAATTGCGCACCGCCAGTTTGTAGACGCCGCGCTCCGTCGTCTCCCGCGTCCGGCCAAAGCCGCTCGGCAGGCCGCAGAGGGTCATCAGTTCGAGCACGACATGTTCGAGAATATGCCCGGCCCAGGTGCCTTCCTGCACCCGGCGCAAAAAGCCGCCGCGCTCGTCGTAATTGCAGCGATGCTCGATCAGCCCCGGCAACCAGCCGGAAAGCCGCTCGTAAAGGCCGGGAATTTTGTTGGAGGGGAAATCTTCGAGTTCGCCAATGTCGATCCAGGTTTCGATGACCGGGCGGTAAGTCCAGATGCTGGGGCCGCGCAGCGAAAAGCTGTGGCGGAAAATGATGTCTTTTTTGCTCATGGGCAGGGTTTGTTCCATCCGTTCAAGGCAGCAAGCGATTATCAACGCTTGTCGCTGTCTATGGATTACCGGCGGGAAAAAAACATCGGCGCGGCGGATGTAGCAAGGTAATCGCATGAATGACCGTCGCGTAAATCAAGGTGTCCGGCAACGCCCGCCCCTCCTCTCTCCCACGACGGTTACCGTATGCACACATCTGTAGAAGCCCTGAAATCGCACACAAATCCGGGGCGCCAAGATCCTCCCCGTTGCGCTATGCGCAATGGGGAGGGGGACCGCTCGCGTAGCGAGTGGTGGAGGGGTAATTCCATTTCCAGATCAAACGATTACTTTGTCGACTTCGCTTGCCGTGCAACAGCACTGTCTGCGCTTCGTCTTCGCGTACTCGCTTGATCTGAAAATGGAATAAGCGGCGTCTGCAAAGGCGCTACCCCTCCACCCTGCTGCGCAGGGTCCCCCTCCCCATTCCTGCGGAACGGGGAGGATCAAAACCACCCGCTCTGATTTGTGCGCATACGGTAGCCCACGAAGGAAGGGGCTTTTTGCGACAGACAGGAACGACTGCTACCAGCCAGAAAATTCCAAAACCATTCATATGATCGCCCTGGCGAATGCGACGGGCAAGCGGATGGATTGATCGAGGCCAGCTATAATTTCCAAGGTTTGGTTTTCCAAGCCCCTATCGGAGAACGCCATGGGATACGCCGCCCGCAAAACAGTCATGACTGCCGCCGAGTTTCTCGCCTGGGAAGCCGGACAGAGCGAGCGCCACGATTTCGTCGACGGCAATGTGTTCGCTATGGCGGGGGCGGAAGACCGGCATATCACCGTGACCGGCAATTGTTATATCGCCCTGCGCCAGCACCTTTCCGGCACGCCCTGCCGCGTTTTCATGGCTGATATGAAGGTCGCCGCCGCTGATGACGCCAGCTTTTTCTACCCCGATGTCATCGTCACCTGTAGCGCCGCCGACCACAAAAGCCCGCTCATCAAGCGCGAGCCGACGCTGATTATCGAAGTGCTCTCGCCCGGCACGGCGGCTTACGATCTGGGGCAGAAATTCGTCCATTACCGGCAAATCCCCAGCCTCGCCGAAATCGCCTTCATCGACCTCGACGAGCGCCGCGCCGATGTCTACCGCAAGGGCGCCGACGGCCTGTGGGTGCTGCATCCCTTTGGCCCCGGCGCTGCGGTGCAGTTTGCCTCGGTCGATCTGACCATCACCGCGGCGGCGCTGTTTGCCGATGTCGACGCCCCGCTCCCGGAAAACCCGGCCTGATTTTTCCAGCCCCTGATCCGCTCCTCGCTTGCCGTCAACCGCTCCAGCGTGATGTCCCCGCGCTCCAGCGCCTCTGCCGCGCCGTCGAGGGCCGGGTAAATCTGGCGCGGGTCGTAGCTGACCAGCGCCAGATCGACGCCAGCGGCGAGGCTTTCGGCGGCGACGGCGGCGATGCCGAGGTCGTACACCGCGCCCATGTTGAGATCGTCGGTGATGATCGGGCCGTTGTAGGCCCAATCGCGGCGGAGCATGGCGACGACGGCGGGGGAATGGGAAGCGGCGCGCTGGCCGTCGATGGCCGCCAGCGCGACATGGCCGACCATCAGGGCGCTGTCGGCGTGACCGGCGAGGGCGCGGAAGGGCTGCCAGTCGGCGGTCATGGCGGCGGGCGTTGCGTCGAGGCGGACGCTTTCCAGATGGGTGTCGCGGGTCACCCGGCGCAGGCCGGGAAAGTGCTTGAGAGCGCCGCGCACGCCCTCAATGGCGAGGCCATCGAGATAACCGGCGGCAATGGCCGTGACCGCCGCCGGGTCGCTGCCGATGGCGCGCGCCGGGATATTGCTCAAGTGATCGTTCTCCAGCCGCTTTGGCGGTTTGAGGTCGACCACCGGGGCGAGATTGAGCGTGACGCCGAGCGCCGCCAGTGTCCTGCCCTGCGCTTCGCCATAGCGCCGCGCCATCTGGCCGGGGTCGGCGGCCTCCGTTAACGTGGCGAGGTGCGGCATCGGTTCGAGCAGGGGCGAGAGGTGGTTGACCGGGCCGCCTTCCTGATCGGCGGCGACGATCAGCGGCGGCAGTCCGGCTTGCCGCCGTTTTTCCTGCAAGGCGGCGATTTCGCCGCGCACCTCGGCGAAACTGCGCCCCCGGATATTGCGCCGGGTGACGTAGATGCCGCCGATCAAGCCCTTTTCCGCCAGTTCGGCGACTTCGGCGAAATCGGTATAGCCGACGATGAAATGCGCGCCGACCGCGCGCGCCGTGGGGCCTGCGGCGAGCACACGCTCGCGTTGCAGACGCCAGTGCGTTTCCTGAACGCCGACCAGCAGCAGCAGGGCCAGCAGCAGAGCGCGGGTGAGAAGCGGCAGCCGCCGCCAGCGCCACAGCGTGAAGCAGGCGACGGCCAGCCACAACCCGGTTTCCAGATCGCGCAGACTGAACAACAGCGGGTGCTGGTAATGCCAGGCTGGCCACAGCAGCAGCAGCGGCCACAGCGCGACGATCACGGATTGGACCGAACGCCGTAACGCCCGAGGCGGCTGGCCGGTGGAAACGGAGCGCCCCTCGTGGTCGTCCAGTTCACCCCAAACGGCATCAACAAGCCGCTTCATTGCGGCTCTTTCAAGCCGCGCTGGCCGAGGCTGTACCAGTCGAGGCGGCGGGTCGTCAGCATCACGACGCCAAGCGCGATAAACAAGAGGACGCTGCCCATGAGCAAGGCGTTATCTTCAGAGAGCAACACGCCGTAGAGCACGCCGTAAAGGCCAGTCAAGCCCGCGCCAAAAGCCGCGCCGCGTCGCCAGCCGCCGAACGCCCCGGCCAGATACCAGGCGATCAGCCCGATACAGGCGCTGGCGGCCAGCCCGTAGGCAGCGGCGAAGGGCATGTGTTCGGAAAAAGCGATCAAGAGGAGGAAGAAAATGGCGAGCGCCAAGCCGACCAGCAGGTATTGCAGCGGATGAATCGGCGAGCGGCGCAGAATTTCGCTCAGGAAGAACGCGGCAAAAGTCAGCACGATGAACAGCACGCCATATTTCACCGCCCGTTCCGCTTGCAGGTAAACGTTGACCGGGTCGATGAAAGCCACCGACAGCGCCTCGCCGCTACCGGCTTCGAGCGCCCGGTTGAAATCGCGGGCGAGGTGGGAGATTTCCCAGGTCGCATCAAAACCGCCCTGGCTGACACTGCGCTCACGCGGCAAAAAACGCCCGCCGAAATTGGGGTGCGGCCAGGTCGAGACAAGATGAATATGGTTGGTATCGCCCACCGGCGCAATCGAGAGTTGCGTCGTGCCGGTCAGTTGCAGGGGAAAATCGACGGCATACGAATAGGATTTACCGGCTTCGAGGCGGCCCAGAGGAATGCTCAACTGGCTCAAATCCCGGCGCTCGTCCGTTCCCTTATCCATCTCGAAACGGTAAATCTGGCCATTGATGCGCACCTCCGGGTCATTATCGACCCCACGCGGATCGGACAAACCGAGCAGCAGCACGGCTTCGGCCACCGGCAAATCGGCAGGGGCTTTGACGACGAACCGGCTCTCCACGCTGGCATCGAGATGAAAGAGCCGCGCCTGATAAATCCCGCGCTGACGGGTTTCAACCTGTGATTTACCGTCGATGGTCAACATTTCCGGCGCGACGAACAGCGTGCGCTCGATGGTTTTCACCGTGCGCACCGGCAATTCGCCTGCCGTACCGGTGCGCAGTTCCGGTATCTGCTCGCGGTAACGCAACTGCACCACCGGCCCGATCAAAGTCTGCGTTCCGGCGGAAGTTCTGGCGATGTCATCCAGAACCTCATTCTGGCGCTGACCACGCGCGCTGATCTGCCCCTCGATCATGACGAGCGGCACGAGCAACAAAATGGTCATGCCGACGATGGCGAGAATTTTGAATAAAAGTTTACGATCCACGATAAGCCTCCCGGTTGTTATGACGGGAAGAGCATCCCGCCCTCCGGTGAGGCCACGGTGAAGCGAGGGTGAAGCGGAACGGGCGGTTTTGCTGCTCGTTGGCGAAGACCGCAGGTCAGGCAGGATGAATGCAATGCCCTCAACGCTTGGGTCTCCCCAATACTACGGCCCTTCTGAAAGCACGCCTGTCAGTTCAACATCAAGCACATCACACAGCTTGCACAGCACCAGCAGCGACGGGTTGCCGATGCCCCGCTCTATTTGTGAAACGTAAGTTCGATCCACTTCTGCCGTCAAAGCCAAAGCCTCTTGCGACAAACCCAGCGCCTTGCGTCGTCGCTGGATATTGCCTGCCAGTATGGCTTTGGCGCCGTCAAATCGCTGTCCCATACGGAAAGCATGGCGATGGCGAGATTGACAATCCACGGAATATAATCTACAAACGCAGCCTTAATTCCGGTTTGCGGTGGTACTCGCAACCTCGTCAATCAAAGGGGAGACAATGAAAGTCGTACCATTCACCGCCCTGTTCCTGGGCGCAATGACACTGTGCGGATGCACGGAAACCTTGCAAAAAATCAACAGTGATCTGGCAACGATCAACCAGAGCATGAGCAAATTGCCGACTTCGTCATCGGCCATGGCCACCCCGGTGGAGCAAAACACCAAAACCCAGGTGGACATTCCTGCCGACAAAAAGATAGAAGATGCTTACAACGCAGCTTTGCCAACGATTAAAAAGATATTGACGATTCACCAGTGCGTCAAAGTTGACGATGGTATGTCGCAACTCAATATCTATGCCCTGCCGGGGGTCAGGATGCAAACAACCTCCAGTGGCGTCACCTATCCCAATTCCAAATACCACATGAAGTATCACGACCGTAACAAATGCGTCGGCGTCCGCGCCATCGACAGCTTTGCGATGCCCGCGCTCAACGCGCTGAATTTTCGCGCCGTCTATTTTGCCGAAGACAGCGGCGAAACCATCAGCTTCAGCTACCAGTTGAGCAGAACCGGAGAGGGTCAATGGTTGCTGTCTGCTGGACCGTGGCCCAAATATTGAGCAAACCATGAACAAGCAGCCCAATACCCCGATTTTCATCATCGGCTATCTCCTGCTGATGATCCCTACCTATGTCCTTCCCTATTTCGGCTCCAACTCGACCTTGCTCAATGCCTTCGGCGCGGCAGCCGGTATGGGGATGCTGCCGCCGTGGTGGGCGCATGTCTGGTGTCTCGTCCTGCTCTGCCTGCTGGCGTGGGCGAGAGGCAGCATTGCCGGACGAAACTGGTTGCCGGCGCTGCCGTTTCTAGCGATGATTTTTGACATGACGCCGGGATTAAGCTCGATTCCGCTGATGCCGACGCTGCTTCACCTTGGCGGCATTTTGTGCGGCGTGATCGGAGTTTCCCCACGGGCGCAGGACGAAATCGCTGCGGCATCACAACAGCTACGCAATCGCCGGGCGTTTTATGGCGCCGCCGCGATGACGATCCTGGCCGTGGCGGGTTCTGCGCTGTTTCTGATGACTGCGGGGCGAGCCGTGAAGGGTATGGCGAAAGAAAAAACGCCCGCCACGACTTCATTGCCGCCTCCCGCTGCGCCACAGACCGCAGCACCGCAATCGACGCCACCTCCCGCTGACAAAACCAGGGTTGAAAAACCTAGGACTGAAGTTGAAAAACCCAAGACTGAAAAACCCAAACCAAACAGCCAGGCCGAGAGCAGCAAGAAAGCAAGTAGTAACAAGGGGACAACCACGCGCTATATCAATCTCAACGACTGATGCGCCGACAGTTCGTTGCCAGAGGAGAAACGATCCAGCGACGGTTTTTCCGGGTTGATTTGGCGCTCGCGCCTCATCATGCCCGATCAGTGCTGGCTTGACCGTATCGACATCGCCCCGCCACAGCCCCCTCCAAGCTGTTGCGCTCACGCAACAAATGTTGTTTTTTCGCAAAGCACAACCTCAACCCGCTTGACCCCGCCCGCTGCCCCGCAGTCCAATGTTCCCTTCATTTCAACGCCGTATTTTCCCCAAGGAGCACGATATGCCTGCTGACAATAACGAGGTTTTCCAGCGCTAAGCCGCAGGCGATTTGTCATCTTCGCCCGGAATGCGCTGTCAAGCGAATCCGGGCCGGGAATGAAGTTGAAAAGCTGAAACCCTGGTCTGCCGCCAGGGTTTTTTTATGCCCGTCGCGGTTGAACACGGCATCTCCCGCCGTCCGGATTCCATGCAACACCACACTCTGGAATCCATCATGGGCATTCAACTACAACTCAACAAAGCGCGCGTGCCGGTCAAGATCTGGACGCGCGACATCGAAGCCAAAGCCATCGAGCAGTTGCTCAACGTCGCCGCATTGCCGATCGTACACGGCCACGTCGCCGCCATGCCGGATGTTCATGCCGGTACGGGCGCGACCGTCGGCAGCGTCATTCCGACCCGGCGGGCGATCATTCCCGCCGCCGTCGGCGTCGATATTGGCTGCGGCATGAACGCCGTGCGCACGACGCTCACCGCCGGGCAACTGCCGGATAACCTGCGTCCTTTGCGCCTCGGCATCGAGGGCGCGGTGCCGTGCGGCTTCGCCCAGCACGCCGCCAGCAAAATGCGCGGCAGCGCCTTGCAGCGGGCCGGGCGGGCGTTTGACGCGCGGCTCGACGCCATCGTCGGCAAGCATCCGGGCCTCGTCAAAATGCAGCGCCGTTTCAATGAAACCTGGTTGTGCCAGATCGGCACGCTGGGCGGCGGCAATCATTTCATCGAACTCTGTCTCGATGAAGCGGATCGCGTCTGGATCATGCTCCATTCCGGCTCGCGCGGCATCGGCAATGTCATTGGCCGTTATTTCATCGCCGCCGCGCGAAAGGACATGCAGCGCCAGCAGATTCGCCTGCCCGACCGCGACCTCGCCTACGTTTCGGAAGGCTCGCAACTGTTCGATGATTACGTCGAAGCCATCGAATGGGCGCAGGATTACGCGCTCTTGAACCGCCGCCGGATGCTGGCGAGCGTGCTGGAAACGCTGAAAACGCGGCTGCCGCCGTTTGAAATCGACGGCGAGGCGATCAACTGCCACCACAATTACGTCGCCCGCGAGCGGCATTTCGGCGAGGAGCTGTTCATCACGCGCAAGGGCGCCATCTCGGCGCAGGCGGGCGAAATGGGCATCATCCCCGGCAGCATGGGGGCGCGTTCCTACATCGTCCGTGGCCTCGGCAATCCGCAATCGTTCGCCTCCTGCGCCCACGGCGCGGGGCGGCGCATGAGCCGGAGCGCCGCCAAACGGCGTTTTTCCCGCTTCGATCTCGAAGCGCAGACGGCAGGCGTCGAATGCCGCAAGGACGGCGGCGTGGTCGATGAAATTCCCGCCGCCTACAAGGACATTGACGCAGTGATGGACAACCAGCGCGATCTGGTCGAAGTCGTCCATACCTTGAAACAAGTCCTCTGCATCAAGGGCTGAATCATGGCGCGCAAAACGACCCCGCTCCTCATCCCCGCCAGCCGCCCGCGCAACCCGCTGGCGGTCGAGGCGCTGACCCGCCGCGCCGGAGCGCACGGCAACACCGGCAAAGCCAAACGCCAGCAGATGCGCCAGCGCGTACACAACGCGCTGCCCGCCCTGCTCGCGGGCGACCTCGCCGAATTTGAACTTGACTGACTTGACCCGCCGCTGCGGCGGCGGATTTTTTCCAGGAGAAAACCATGACTGCACAAGCTAAACCACCACGCAATCAAACACTTGCCACCGAATTCCCCGGAGATTTTCATGAATCGTCAACTCGCCGACGAAATCATCGCCTGTCTGCAAGGCGAACGCACCGTCTATTCCTATTACCGTGACCGCTACGGCATCGGCCTTTTGCGGCACTACTGCCGCCGCCAGCCGGGCGGGCGCGCGCCGGTCGCCGCGCTGCGCCGCTCGGCCTACGCCGGGCTGCTCGAAAAACCGCGCATTCGCGCCATTCTCGCCAACTGTGGTCGGGCGCTCGATGACGCCATGCTGGCGATCAACGATTACGACACCGACCCAAGCGCCTTTGTCCTCACCCTTGCCACCTGGGGCCATGAAAAACACAGCGACTGGCGCTGGCAACAAACCTCTCGCCCCGGCGTCAATCTCGTTCTGCAACTCAATTTCAGCGGCGAACACGACCAGCATTACCACCGTCTCGGCCAGGTCGACAAATTATTCAACCGCTACGGCCACCCCGTCTCCCGTCAGCGCAACACGCTTGCCTGGGCGCGCATCGACATCGACTGGGCAAGCGGCAGCGCGTTGATCGAAGAAATCCAGAACGACTGGCTGCGGCGGGCGGAAAATCTCGAACATTGGCTGCTCGAACGCTATCCGACAGGAACAGCCGACACCGCCCTGGTATCCTTTCGCGCCTGTGAGCTGCCGCTCGGCCCCACCCTCGCTTACTGCCGCCACATCGCCGCCCGCTACCGCCCGATCTGGGCCGAAGCCGTGCTCTGGGCGGCGATTACCTTCATCCGCGAAGAACTTGGCCTCGCCACCATCTACTACCACAGCGAAGACAGCGGGCGGCTCTTGAAACTCATGGGCAACCGCCGCCTGCCGCCGCGCTCCCTCTACACCGACCTGCCGCGCCGCTTCTGCTTTCGCCCGGCTGACGACTGGCCGGATTTTCTGCTCGCCGACAAAACCAGCCGGCAACTGCGCCGCGCCCATCCCAATGTCCGGCTGTTCCGCCTCGACGATGAAGCGGCGTGATTACAGCAGCGCCTTGTAAATCTCATACCCCGCCGCGCCGAGCAATGCGCCAAAGGGCAGGTCAATCAGATAATGCTGTTTGGTGAAAATGCAGGAAATAGCAATGAGCAGGGGAAAAGCAAATACCCACGGCCCGAGCGCGGCCTGGGCGTGCAGGGCGGTGAGCGTGGCGACCGAGACGTGCATACTGGGAAAACAATTGCTTGGCGCATCAAATTTCTGGACGAAAAGGAGAAATTTTTCTGCGGCGCTGCGCCCGGTATTGATCGCCCGCCAGTGTTCCGGCGTCTGTACCGGATAGATGTAGAAAAAAGCCATTTGCATAAACAGCAGCAAAATGAAGCTGAAGGCCATCAGCGTAAAATGGCGGGCGTCGGTGGCAATCCAGTTCAAATAAAGAATCGCCGGGTAGTATAAAAAACTGTAAACCCAGGCCCAGATCGGCCAGAAAGGGAGTTTTTCATCAATCGGCGAATCAAAAAAACGCGCTTTTTTGATTGGATGGCGCTGTGTGAAGAAATAAAACTGGTAAGCGCCAACAATGAGAATGGCGCTGAGGATGATATTGATTAAATAGTCTTGAGGTTTCATAAAACGATTTTAAGGGCATCAAAGAATGACATGATCATTCGTCACGCTCAAAATAAGTTTTTGTTTGACCAATTGAAATCCCGCCATTACCCCGCCGCCACCCGCAGCCACGCCTCGCCGCCGCCTTGCGGGTGATTGGCAAAGCCCGCTTCGCCGCCGTGCAGGCGGGCGACTTCGCGGACGAAGGCGAGGCCCAGACCGGTGCTCTTTTTTCCGGTGGCGGGCCGGGGGAGCGAATAGAAGCGGTTGAACAGTTGCCCCAGCGCGTAGTCGGGAGCGCCGTCGCCGTGGTCGCGGATGACGAATTCGAGCAGGCTTCCCTGCGGGCGGACGGTGATTTCAATCTCGCCGCCGCTCGATGAAATTTCGGAAACGTCGGGCGAAAATTCGATGGCGTTGTCGAGCAGGTTGAGGATGGCCTGTTGCAGCAAAAAGGCGTCGCCCGTAATCGAGCGGGGATCGTCGATCACCACGCGGGGCGAGAGTTTGCGCCCGGCCAGCGCCGGGCGGCGCAGTTCGAGGCAGCTTTCGATGAGCGCGGCGGGTTG
>JAITWU010000076.1 GCA_031285115.1 Azonexus sp.
CCCGCCGCAACTGGGCGCGAACTTTGGCGAGCAGCGGGTCTTCAATGGTCTCGCTGAGGTCGGCGAGCTTGATGCGAGTCGGGTCGAGCTGGCCGCCAGCCGCTCCGGCAACGATGATCGGCACGCCGCGCCGGTGGCAGTGAGCAATCATCGCCACCTTGGCGCGCGCTTGGTCGATGGCGTCGATGACCACGCTGTAATCGTCAGCCAGCCGTTCGCCGACGTTTTCCGGCGTAATCCAGTCCTCGACGCAGACCACCTCGCATTCCGGGTTGATGGCGGCGATGCGCTCACGCATGGCGTCCACCTTGGCCTTGCCCCAAAGATCGTCGAGCGCGTGAATCTGGCGGTTGGCGTTGGATTCGGCAACCATGTCGAGGTCGATCAGGGTCAGGCGGCCAATGCCGCTGCGAGCCAGCGCCTCGACGCACCAGGAGCCGACGCCGCCGATGCCGACCACGGCGACATGCGCCCCGCGCAACCGGGCGGCCCCGGCTTCGCCGTAAAGGCGGGCGACGCCGCCGAAGCGGCGTTGATAATCGAATGCCATCAACGTTCGACAGTCTTGCGGATGACCGTGTTGAACGGCCCGATCCATTCCGGCGCGAACTGATTGTCACAGGCGTTGATTTCGGCAATGGCGCGCAGCACCGAGCGGTTCTTGCCATGATCAATGTGTTTCAACATGACCGATTCAAAGGCATCGACAATCGACAGGATTTTGGCCCCGGCGCAAATCGCCTCGCCCGTGAGCCGGTTCGGGTAGCCCGTGCCGTCGGGCATTTCGTGGTGCTGGGCGACCATTTCGGCAGCCGCCGTCCAGCCGGGAAGGCGCAACAACAAGCCAGCCATGAGGCCGGGATGGTTGCGCAACTGCGCCTTGTCCTCGTCGCTCATTTTGCCGACTTTGAGCCACACCGCTTCCGGCAGAAACATCATGCCGACATCGTGCAGATAAACCGCCGCTTCCAGTTGCTGCGGATCGACCGGCGTTCCGGCGGTCTTGTTGGTTTCCAGGGCCAGGCGCAGGACGCGCGTGGCGCGCCCTTTGAAGAGCGGCGAGCGGCTTTCCAGTTGCAAGGCGAGCGAGCGGAAAAATTCCAGGTCGGCGGCGCTGTCTTTGGTTTTTTCGTGATGACGGGTCGCCGCCGCCGGGTGTGCCGGCAGGTCAGCAAGAACGGAGCGAAAGCCGGTCACCACCTCGATCAATCCGGCGCAATGGCTATCAACCTCAGTCGCGGGCGAGCCGACCAGATGTTCCAGCCCGGCGAGCAGTTCAGGCAGGCGCAGGTTGTCGAGCGGTTTGCCGCGCAGCAGCGCCTCGGTGAGCAGTTCCAGGCGATCTACCGTGAGCAGGATCAGTTCGCCCAGGAGTTCAGTAAAGGCGATTTCGCCCTGGCGAAAGCGCGCCATCATGCTCTCCAGCGGGTGAGCGATGGCGACGCCAAGCGAGAATTTGCACAGCGAAGCATCGCCCTTGATGTTGTGGAGCGTGCGGAACAAATCGGCGGTGATTGCGCGGTCAGCGGGATTTTTCAACTGCCGGGCGACATCGCGCTCAATTTCCGGAGCGCGGTCGGTGAGGACATCGGCAAACTCCTCCAGCGCCTCACGATCCTCAATCACCGGGGCAATGAATGCTTCAATCGTCATGCCGACCTCCAAAAATAAATTTCCAGATAGTTGAGTTTAGCCGAAACCCATACTGATTCGCAGATCAAGGCCGTTCTTCGGGGCTTGACAAGCCCTTGACTGGCCCCCGTTCGGCCCCTTAGGATTCCGCGCTTCAACCGAGAACCCACATCGTGACACTGGAATCGCTCAATACCCTGATAGGCCCGGACATGAAAGCCGTCGACAAGGTCATTCGGGAAAGCCTCTATTCCGATGTGGCGCTGGTCCGTCAGGTCGCCGAATACATCATCACCAGTGGCGGCAAGCGCCTGCGCCCGGCCCTCCTGCTGCTGACAGCGGGCGCTTTGGGCTACCAAGGCACCCGTCATCATGACATGGCGGCAGTGATCGAATTCATCCATACCGCCACCCTGCTGCACGACGATGTCGTCGACGAGTCCGCGCTGCGCCGTGGCCACGATACCGCCAACGCCCTGTTCGGCAACGCCGCCAGCGTTCTCGTCGGCGACTTCCTCTACTCGCGGGCCTTTCAGATGATGGTCGCCGTCGACGACATGCGCGTCATGCAGGTGCTCTCGAACGCCACCAACATCATTGCCGAAGGCGAAGTCTTGCAGTTGATGAACTGCCACGACGCCGATGTCGATGAAGCCCGCTACATGCAGGTCATCCATTACAAAACCGCCAAACTCTTTGAAGCCGCCGCCCAACTCGGCGGCATCCTCGGCCACGCGACAACGGCAGAGGAAGAGGCGCTGGCCCGCTACGGAATGCACCTGGGCACGGCCTTTCAACTGATCGACGACGTGCTCGACTACTCCGGCGCCGAAGCCGATACCGGCAAACATCTCGGCGACGACCTGGCCGAAGGCAAACCGACCCTGCCGCTCATCCACGTCATGCAGCGCGGCGCCCCGGC
>JAITWU010000087.1 GCA_031285115.1 Azonexus sp.
TCACAACGCCACCTGCGCCCCCAGTTCGACGACGCGGTTGGCCGGGATGCGGAAGAAGGCGGTGGCGCTGCTGGCGTTTCTCAGCATGGCGACGAAGAGCAGGGCGCGCCAGTACACCATGTGCGTGCTGAGTTTGGGGATGACGGTGGCACGACCAAGGAAATAGGTGGTTTCCATCGGCTCCAGCGGCAGGCCGGTGGCGGCGGCGAGTTCGAGGGCGGCGGGAATGTCGGGTTCGTCCTTGAAGCCGTAATAGACGATGATCTGGGCGAAGTTGCCGGGCAGACGCTGGATGTTGATGCGCTCGGCAAGCGGAACGTAGGGGATTTCAAGGACGCGGACGTTCAAAATAATGACGCACTCGTGCAACACCTTGTAGTGTTTGAGGCTGTGCAGGAGCGCGTGCGGCACGGCGTCCGGGTCGGGCGTCAGGAACACCGCCGTGCCCGGCACGCGGTTGACGCCGCCAGCGATATTTTCGATGAAGGGTTGCAGTTCCATCGCATCTTCCGCCCCGCGCGCGGCGAGCAGTTCGCGGCCCCGCTTCCAGGTGGTCAGTAGCAGAAAGATGAGAATGCCGTACACGAGCGGGAACCAGCCGCCATCGGGAATTTTCATCGAGTTACCGATAAAGAAGCCGAAGTCGATGACGATGAAAGGCAGCGCTCCCGCCACGGCGCGGATTGGACTCCATTTCCAGAGGCGGACGGCGACGGCGATGGCGAGGAAATTGGTCATCAGCATGGTGCCGGTGACGGCGATGCCATAAGCGCCAGCGAGCCGGTCGGAGGAGCCGAAGCCGACGACGAGCAGGACAATGGCGACGAGCATCATCCAGTTCACCGCCGGGACGTAGATTTGCCCCATCTGGCTATCCGAGGTGTGCCGCGTTTCGAGGCGCGGCGTGTAGCCGAGCTGCATGGCTTGCCGCGTCATCGAAAAAGCGCCGGAAATGACCGATTGCGAGGCGATCACGGTAGCCGTCGTGGCCAGAATCACGAGCGGGTAGCGGCCCCATTCGGGGGCCAGCAGGTAAAAGGGATTTTCCGCCGCCGCCGGGTTGCTGAGCACCAGCGCGCCCTGGCCGAAGTAGTTGAGCGCGAGCGCTGGCAGGATATAGCCGATCCAGGCGTATTGAATGGGCCGTGGGCCGAAGTGGCCCATATCGGCGTAAAGGGCTTCCGCCCCGGTCAGGCAGAGGACGACCGCGCCCATTGCGGAAAAGGCGAGGATCGAGTTGTGGCTGAGAAAATTGGCCGCATACCACGGATTGGCGGCAACCAGCACGCCCGGATGCTGGATGATCGCAGCCACGCCGAGCGCCGCGAGAACCGCGAACCACAGCGTCATCACCGGCCCGAACAGCGCCCCGACCTTGGCCGTGCCGCGCCGCTGGAGGACAAAGAGCAAAACGAGCACGGTAATGGTGATCGGCTCGACCCAGGATTCAAAAGCCGGGGTGATGATATTCAAACCTTCAACCGCCGAGAGCACTGAAATCGCCGGGGTGATGACGCCATCGCCATAAAACAGCGCCGCGCCAAAAAGGCCGCAGATGATGAGCATTCTCTGCGTCCAGCTCCCCGGCTTGCCACGCTGCATGGCCAGCGTCATCAGGGCGATGATGCCGCCTTCGCCCTTGTTGTCGGCGCGCATGATGAAGCTGACATATTTGAGCGTGACGACGAGAATCAGCGCCCAGAAAAACAGCGACAAGACGCCCAGCACGTTATCCGGCGTCGCTGGCACCGGATGATGGATGCTGTTGAAAACTTCCTTCATCGAATACAAGGGGCTGGTGCCGATGTCGCCGAAAACCACGCCAAGCGCGGCAAGTGTGAGCGCGGCCATTTGTTTGTTGTTGCGTTCGGCTTGCATGTGAGTCCTTCGGCGCAAAAACGCGCCCTGCCACTGTAACGGGCTGTAACGAAGCGCTCATTTTGCCCCAGGTGCGGCGGAGTCACTAAAAATATTAGCGCCGTTCGGTAAAACGCTCAGGCGCTTTGGGCGCTTGCCCTCTCCCTCATCCCTCTCCCGCAAGCGGGAGCGGGATGATTGGTTGGCGCTTACGGTAAGGGAGCAGGAAACGGTTGCGCTGCGCATGACCAAACAAACCGCCCTAACCGCTATTCCTCAGCCCCGAAGCAATGCCGTTGATGGTCAGGTGAATTCCGCGCCCTACGCGCTCGTTGGTCTCGCCTGTGCGGTGGCGTTTCAAAAGTTCGACTTGCAGGTGATTGAGCGGGTCCATGTAGGGCAGGCGCAGTTGCAGGGAGCGTTTGAGCATCGGGTCGTCGGCGAGAAAATCATCGCTTTCGAGAATGGCGAGCAGGTGGCGGCGCGTCAGTTGCCATTCGTCGCAGAGGCGTTTGAAAATCGGTTCGCGCAGGCTGGCGTCGGTGACCAGTTCGGCATAGCGCGAGGCGATGGCGAGGTCGGTTTTGGCTAGCACCATGTCCATGTTCGACAACAGGCTCTTGAAAAAGGGCCAGGCTTTGACCATGCGGCGCAGGGTGGCGAGGCCCTCCGGCTGCTGTTGCAGATAACCTTCGACCGCCGAGCCGAAGCCATACCAGCCGGGCAGCATGAGGCGGCATTGCGCCCACGAAAAGACCCAGGGAATAGCCCGCAAATCTTCAATGGAGTCAGACGCCTTGCGCGAAGCCGGGCGGCTGCCGATGTTGAGACTGGCGATTTCGGAAACGACGGTCGATTGGCGGAAATAGGCGGCAAAGCCCGGCGTTTCATAGACCAGATGACGGTAGGCGGCAAAGGCGCGGGCCGAGAGATCGTCCATCACGGCGTGAAAACGCTCCGCCGGTTCGATTTTATTTTCGTGGTCGGTGAGGCTCGCTTCCAGCGTCGCCGCCAGCAGCACTTCGAGATTGCGCCGCCCGGTGTCGGGATTGCCGTATTTGGCGGCGATGACTTCGCCCTGTTCGGTGAGGCGAATCTGCCCCGACACCGCGCCCGCCGGTTGCGCCAGAATGGCGTGGTAAGACGGCCCGCCGCCCCGGCCCACCGAGCCGCCGCGCCCGTGAAAGAGGCGCAGGCGCACGCCATGCTGGCGGCAGACGCGGGTCAGTTCGACTTCGGCCTTGTACAGTTCCCAGCCGGAAGTGAGAAAACCGCCATCCTTGTTGCTGTCGGAGTAGCCGAGCATGATTTCCTGCTCATCCTGGCGACCAGCGAGCAAGCGGCGATAAACCGGGAGGGCGAACAGCGCCGCCATTGTCGCTGCGCTTTTTTGCAAATCTTCGATGGTCTCGAACAGCGGGATGATGTTGACGTCGAGCGTTGCCGTAGCGCCAGGTCGCAGCAGCCCGGCTTCTTTGAGGAGCAGCGCGACTTCGAGCAAATCGGAGACGCCGTCGGTTTTCGAGATGATGCAGTTGGGCAGCGAGGCCGCGCCATAACGCGCGCGCAAGTCGCGGGCGGCAAAGAAAATTGCCAGTTCGCCCTGGGTTTCTTCCGAATAGTTCAAATACGGCGAGTAGAGCGGGCGTGGCGTGGCCAGTTCTTCGGCCAGCAGCGCGATCCGTCCGGCTTCCGGCAGGGCGGCGTAATCAGCGCAGCGGCCAGCGGCGGCGAGCAGTTCGCCGACGCTGCGGGCGTGCACGTCGGAATTCTGACGCAGGTCGATGGGCGCGAGATGAAAGCCGAACACCTGCACGGCCCGCAGCAGGCGGTGCAAACGGCCACCGGCCAGCCGGGCGCTGCCGTTCTGCTTCAGGGAATCTGAGAGGATTTTCAAATCCGCCCGCAGCGCGGCGGCGTCGTCGTAAGGCGGGGCCTCGCCGATTTCCGGGCGCAGCGGCGCAAAGCCATCGAGGACGCGGGCCGTTGCCGCCAGCCGCGCGTAGATGCCGGACAGGGCGCGGCGATAAGGCTCGTCTTCCCGTTGCGGCGATTGGTCGGGGGAGCGGTCAGCGAGATTGTCGAGTTCCGCCGTGGTTTTGATGAGCAGGGCGGAAAGCGGCAGTTCCGCGCCCAGTTCGTGAATTTCCGCAAGGTAATGGTCAAGCGCCGTCGCTGACTGCAAGCGCAGGGCTTCGCAGAGGGTCTGGGCGGTGACGAAGGGATTGCCATCGCGGTCGCCGCCAATCCACGAACCGATGCGGAAAAACGGCGGCAGCGCCCAGTTGGTCCCGGGGTAGCGCCGCTGCAATTGCTGCGCCACCTGAATGTAAAGGCGCGGCAATTCCGGGAAAAAAGTCTGCCGGAAACAGGTGATGCCATTTTTCACTTCATCGAGCACCTTCAGGCGCACCGGACGCAGGATGCGCGATTGCCACAGGGTCAACACGGCATCGCTCAGGGCGTTTTCGTTGTCCGCCATTTCATCGGGCGTCAACTGCTCGCGTCCGCGCTGCTCGATCAAAGCGGCGATTTCACGGTGATTGCGGATCAGGCTCTGGCGCTGGACTTCGGTCGGATGCGCGGTGAGCACCGGGGCGACCAGCGCATGGGCGAAAAAATCAGCCACTTCGTCCGGCGTCACTCCGCTTGCCGCCAACTGGTCGAGGGCATAAACGAGGCTGCCGGCGCGCGGCTTTGAGCCAGCCAGATCGTGGGCGCGCCGCCGCCGGATGTGGTGCTGGTCTTCGGCAATATTGGCGAGTTGCAGAAAAAAACTGAACGCCCGCACCACAATCTGCGTCGTTTCGCGCGGCAGGGGGTCGAGCAGGGCGGCGAGTTCGGCTTGCGCCACCGGGTCGCCATCGCGGGCGAAACGCACGGCGGTCTGACGCACCTGTTCGACAATCTCGAACACCGCCGCGCCCTCCTGTTGGCGGATGGTATCGCCCAAAATCCGGCCAAGATGGCGGATGTCGTTGCGCAACGGCTCGTCTTTGCTGGCGGCGGTCAAGGTCATGACAATTTCCTGAAGAAAAAACGGAGGCGATTTTGACGGTCATCCCGCCGGAAAACAATGTTTGCCACAGGACGCAGCGACAAGGCGGTGATAATCTCGCTTTCCGCTTGTCGGGTATCAGGTATCGGGAATCAGGTATCAGTGAAGTTTCCGCGCCTTCGGCGCGCATCAATACTGATACCCGATACCTGATCCCTGATACCTGTCCCCCTATCCAATTATTCCGCCGCCATGATTACCCGAAAAATCAAAGACCGCCTCCTGTCGCTGCGCGATCTGGTCGCCACCGCCTGGTGGATTATTCTTATCGTCGGCATTGGCTTTGTCGTCGCTTATCAGTTCGTCAAACCGGCGCCGCCCAGTCGCATCGTCATCAGCACCGGCGGCAAGGGCAGTCCGTACCAGTATTTCGCCAAGCGTTACGCCGCCATTCTGGAAAAAAGCGGCATTACGCTGGAAATCCAGCCATCGAGCGGCTCGCTCGAAAGCGTCGACCGCCTCAAAAGCGGCGAAGCCGACATCGCCTTTGTTTCCGGCGGCGCCATCGAAGCGCCGGATGATCCGGAAACCGCCGCGAGCGACGATCTCTACTCGCTCGGCAGTGTTTTTTACGAACCGATCTGGGTCTTTTATCGCAACACGGCGCAGCAGAAGAGCGCCGTCCCATTCGTCCCCTTGACCCGCCTCGCCGACCTGCGCGGCAAGCGCATCGCCATCGCCCAGGAAGATTCCGGCATCCGCCAACTGATCCAGCGCCTGCTCGAAGCCAACGAGATCAAAGGCGCGCCGCAGACGCTCGCCAGCGCCGATGTCGTTAGCGCCTTGCAAAAGGGCAGCGTCGACGCGGCTTTTATCATCGCCCCGGAAAGGTCGCCGGTCATCCGCGCCCTGCTGCGCGCCCCCGGCGTGCAGGTCATGAGTTTTGCCCAGGCCAGCGCCTACCAGCGCCGCTTTCCCTTTCTCACCCGCCTCACCCTGCCGCAAGGCGCGGTCGACCTGGTGCGCAATCACCCGCCGCGCGACACTTGGCTGCTGGCCCCGACCGCCAGCCTGATCGTTCGCGGCGACCTGCATCCGGCCCTGCAAAACCTGCTCTTGCAGGCCGCCAGCAAGGTGCACGGCGGCAACGGCTTTTTCCAGAGCGCCGGGGAATTCCCCGCCTACATGGATGAAACCCTGCCGCTCTCGCCGGAAGCGGCGCGTTATTACAAATCCGGCCCGCCCTTTCTGCAACGCTATCTGCCCTTTTGGCTGGCGGTGCTGATCGAGCGGCTGGTCGTCCTGCTGGTGCCGGTCATTGCGCTCCTCATCCCGCTCTTGCGCTTTGCTCCGGCGATTTATAGCTGGCGGGTGCGGGCCAAAGTGTTCCGCAGTTACGGCGAATTGCGCTATCTCGAAGAGGAAATCCGCCACAATTTCGACCCGGCAGAAGAAGCCAGCTACCGCCAGCGGCTCGATGCCATCGACGAAACGGCGGGCGCGCTCAACCTGCCGCTCGGCTTTAGCGACCTCATCTACACCCTGCGCGAACACGTCGATCTCGTCCGCCAGGAGTTGAGCAAGCAGCGGGCAAAACAGCGCGACGAAGCGAGCGCAACCGAAGCGAGCGCAACCGAAGCGAGCGCAACAGCGTGAAAGCCTTTCTCATCGCCAATCCCAAGGGCGGCGCTGGCAAAAGCACGCTGGCCGTCAATCTCGCTGGTTACTTTGCCCGTCAGGGCCACAGCGTCATGCTCGGCGACACCGACCGCCAGCAATCCTCCCGCGAATGGCTGGCCTTGCGCCCGGCCCACCTGCCGCCGATCGAAACCTGGGACATCGGCCCCGACCACATCGCCCGCCCGCCCAAAGGGGTGAGCCGCATCGTCCTCGACACCCCGGCGGGTTTGGGCGGCAAGCTGCTCGATAAAGTGCTCAAACTCTCCGCCCGCGTCATCGTCCCGGTGCAGCCTTCGCTTTTTGACATGCTTGCCGCCCGCCAGTTTATCCGCCTGCTGCTTGCCGAAAAGGCGGTGCGCAAAGGCAAGGCCGATGTCGCCGTGATCGGTATGCGGGTGGACGCCCGCACCCGCGCCGCCGCCGAGCTGGAGCGCTTCTTCGCCAGCCTCGAACTGCCCGTGCTGACCTGCCTGCGCGACACCCAGCTTTACGTCCAGACCATCGCCGCCGGCATGACCCTGTTCGACCTGCCGCCCGCCCGCGCCGAACGCGATATGGCCGAGTGGCGGGCGATCATTGAGTGGGCGGAGGCCGGTTGAGCGGCTCATCCGCGCCCTTTACGCCGTCGCCGCCGCCCGCTAAATTGCCGGGGTACAAATAACCCTTTCTGCGGAGCCGACAATATGGCCTCATCTGCCTCACTTTCCACATCTCTTGCCGACCTCTCGGTGCTGCTGGTTGAACCTTCGGCGATGCAGGCGGCGCTGGTGCGGCGGATGCTGGGCAAACTCGGCGTCAGCCGCATTGCCGCAGTCGATTCGGGCGAGGCGGCGCTGGCGGCCATGACCGATGCGCCGGACGACGGCATGGTCGTGATCAGCAGCCTCTACCTGCCGGATATGGCGGGAACCGATCTGGTGGTGGCGATGCGCGACGATAAGCGACTCGAAGCCGTGCCGTTCATCCTCATTTCGAGCGAAACCCGCCCGCAGCGGCTCGACGCGGTGCGCCAGTCCGGCGCTTGCAGCATTGTTGCCAAGCCCTTCACCGAGGAACAACTGGAGCGGGCGCTGTTTGCCGCCGCCGATTATCTCTACCCGCCGCCGGTCGAGGAACTCGACCCCGCCGACCTGGAGGCGCTGCGCGTGCTGGTCGTCGACGACAGTGTCGCTTCGCGCAATCATCTGCGGCGGCTTCTTGCCGAACTCGGCATTACGCGCCTCACCGAAGCGACCAATGGCCGCGAGGCGGTAACGCAAATGGCCGAGACGATGTTCGATTTCGTCATCACCGACTACAACATGCCGGACATGGATGGCCGCGAACTGGTCGAATACATCCGCACCCAAAGCTGGCAGGTCGACGTGCCGGTGCTGATGGTGACCAGCGAGCAAAACATGGGGCGGCTGGCGGCGGTCGAACGGGCGGGCGTCTCCGCCATTTGCGACAAACCCTTTGAGGCAAGCGGCATCCGCCATCTGCTCAGTGAGCTTTTGCAACGCTGAACCGCGTTAATAGTCCGCGCCCGGCCACCAGCGCCGCCAGCAGGATGAGCAGCGGATCGAGCAAGGCATCCCAGAGGTTAACGAAAAGGCCGCTGGCGTAACCCGCGAGATCAACCGCCAGAATCAGCAGCCAGACATCGAGCCGCCACCGCCACAACGCCGCCGCCAGCAGCGCCAGCGCCGCCAGCAGCAGTCGCGGCTGATAGCCGCTGGCGTAAAGATCGAGCGGCCCCCAGCCCGTCGCCAGCGGATAGAAGAACGCGGCAAAAGCGAGCAGCGCCAGTGCCGGGTAGAAGTTGAATGGTGATGGGGTGCGGTTGGCGAGTTGCAGCATGGCAAGCTGCAAGAGGGTCAAGGATGGCGCGCCAAAGAGACTGTGCAAAATCGGCGCCAGGCCGCCGAACAAGGCAAGGGCCGTGGCGATCAGGCCAGCGTGTGAACGCAGCACGCCAAACGGCAGCAAGGCGACGGCAGCGCCAAAAATCAGCGCATGGGCAAGCAGGCCGTAGGTGGAAAGGGCGTTCATCGCGCTCACAAAAGCCCCTTTACTCTTGGGATGTTGTCGCAACAAACATGGACGACGGAGAACCTTGTTTTTTCAGGCCGCCTGCTTGGAGCCGGGACGTTACAGCAAGCGCCGCGCGATCGTCCCTCTCCCCTTGCGGGGTGAGGGCGGGGTTTCGCAAAGCACTGCTTTGCGCCGCCCGAACGGGTGAGCCATGCAGGGCGAACCCTCCAGGAAAAGAGGGAGAGGGGTGCGGCGCTTGCAGGTGCTCACCCCCTCTCCCCAACCCCTCTCCCGCAGGGGGAGAGGGGCTTTGACCATAGCCGCCGACGCGGGGATTCTGAAACGCCGCCCGCAATGATCTGATTTATTTTTGTCACAGCCATAGCGGCTTGCGACGGCCCGGCAATCCCGAACCGGATTGTCACCTAACCCGCATCGCCGCCCAGCGGATCGACCATCACCACGCGCTCCTCGTCGACCATTTCGAGATACTGATCCGGCGCTGGAATCGGTTGTGAACTGCGCATCAAATTCAAAATGCGCCGCAGCAAAACATTCTGCGCCGCGCTGATGGCCGATGCGCGGCAAGCGCCAACGCCGACGAGGCCGTCAAAATCGAGCAACCGCACGCGAATAGCCTCAGCCTCGTCCTCGACCGTGGCGGGGTAAGGAACCAGATTGTCGATCACCGCCTGCATCCCCTTGCTCCGGTGACCTTCGAGCTTCTTCACCAGATGCTGGGCCTTGAGATGGGTGTAACGTTTCAACATCGAAAGGCTCTTGTGGCCGCTGATTGCCGCCACCTCCATCATATCCAGCGAGCCGAGTTCAAACAGGCGGCTGATCGCCTCGTGCCGCAGATCGTGGAAATGCAGATTCTCGATCCCCAGCTTGCCCATCATGAACCGCCACGTCGACTTGAACCCCTCGTTGGTATAACCAAAAATCCGCCCGCGCGTCTTGACGCCAAGGCGAACCAGCGCATCACGCGCCGTGGCTGACAGTGGCACATCGCGCATCGTCCCGTTCTTGGTTTCCGGCAGATGCGCGATGCGGGTCTTGAGATTGAGATGCTCCCAGCGCAGACTCAAAATCTCCCCTTGGCGCATCGCCGTCTCCAGCGCCACGACAACAATCGAATAAAGATCAGGATTGGTATGCCCGTAGCAATAACGCAGAATCAAACGCTCCTCGCGCGGCGTCAATCGCCGGTCGCGGCCCGGCTGGCCTTTTGGCTTTCTGACATTCGTTACCGGGTTGCCGTCGCACAAGCCCCACTCGATCCGGGCCACATCAAAAAAGTTGGATAACAGCGACAACTCCAGCCGCACCGTCGCCGTCGCCAGCAACCGCTTCGTCCGTGGGTTCACCGTCGTCAGGCGCTGATCGCGGTAACTGGCAATATCGACGCTCGTCACCTCACGCACTGCCAGAGCGCCCAAAGGCGACCGGCAAATCTGCTCGATGCGGTATTTCTCCTGGTCGTACCCCTTCTTCAACACCGAAATCCGGGCGCGGTACTTCTCCAAAGCATCTTTGACGGCCATGTCACTCATGGCACCCCCTGCTGAGAACATGAAAATTCCGGTCGCCAACCTAACCCTGCCCCGGTCAAAAAAATGTTGACGACAAACATACCGTTACAATTTTTCCGCACCGGCTCGCCCACCCTCCCAGGGCAATCGCATGAATCGACATGATCGACAGCATCCGACACTCCCCTCTCCCTTGTTGGGAGTGGGGCCGGGGGAGAGGGCGAAGCGATGAAAAGAGCGCTTCCGGTCATTCTCCCCCTCTCCCCAACCCCTCTCCCGCGAGGGGCGAGGGGCTTTTGGCGGCAGCCGGAAACGATTATTGCCATTGAGCAAATGCCAAAGTCATTCATGCGATTGCCCTGCCCCCCCTGAAACAACCCTCCTGCCATGCCGGGCGGGGTTTTTACAACACTCGCCCCCAATGCCATGACCAAAAAACAACATCCGCATAGTAAAAAAGTTGTAACTCCCCTTTCCAAAAGACCAAGCCATTCGATAGGATTTGCTCCGTTGCAAGGTTACAGACTGTGACATTGCGACCACAAAGCGAAACACAACTGGAACAGAACAACAGGCAAGCGGCTTGCCCGGTAACAAACGCGGTACACGCAGCGGCCCTGATTGATCGGTTTGCCCAAGGAGGAGGAAGCAAATATGACTCGCATCACCACCGTAATAAAGCGTGCGGCAGCCGTGCTCGCCCTGAGCGCGGGACTCGTCCCGCTGGCGGGCGCAGAACAAGTGCTGCTCGAAAAAATGGCCGGCGCCACCTACATTGGCGAAAAAGCCTGTATCGAGTGCCACGGGCAGGAAGACTCCCACGTCTCCGATACCCTGCACGTCAAGATGTTCCGCATGAACCCCAAAAACGCCACCGAAAAGCGTGTTTGTGAAGCTTGTCACGGCCCCGGCTCCCTGCACGCCAAAGACAAGGAAAACAAAGACCTCATCATCGGCTTCACCCGTGGCTGGAAAACCCCGCAAGAAACCCAAAACGGCATGTGTCTGGATTGTCACAAAGGCGGCAACCGGATGCATTGGGAAGGCTCCATCCATGCGACCAACCATCTGGCTTGCTCGGATTGTCACAATCCGATGGAAAAAGCCTCAGTCAATAGTTTGCTCGCCCGGCCAAGCATAAATGAAGTTTGTGTCCAGTGCCACCAGCAGCAACGGGCTGAATTCATGAAGCGTTCGCACATGCCGGTGCTCGAAGGAAAGATGAGTTGTGTCGATTGTCATAATCCGCACGGCGCCATCACCCGTCCGCTCTTGAAGGCCGACAGCGTCAATGACGTTTGCTATACCTGCCACGCCGAAAAACGCGGGCCGTTCATCTTTGAACATGCGCCAGTGCGCGAGAACTGCCTCAACTGCCACCAGCCGCATGGGTCGAATCAGGACAAGTTGCTGCGCGTAGCGCGTCCGATCCTTTGTCAGCAGTGCCACCTGACCTCAAACGGCATGGTCACCGGCGGCGGTTTTGCCGATCACATGGCGACTACGGCTGGCGGGACAAACCCCAACCCCCGCGCTATCGGTCGCTCCTGCCAGAACTGCCACTCGCAGATTCACGGCAGCAACAGCCCGGCTGGTCAGCGGTGGCAGCGTTAATTGGCTTGAGGAGGAGAAAAATCATGAAAAAATCTGTTCGTAAAACGGCGGCTCAAAGCGTCCGTCTGCCGGTTGGCCTCAAAGTCATCGCCGCCAGCGTCGGTCTGGCCCTCAGCCAAATGGCCCTGGCCGATTCCGGCGTCGTCGCCGATAGCTGGCTCGGTAACGCCATGAACCCGCGCGCCGTCTATAACTTCAACTTCAAAGACCCGGATGGCGTCGGCCAGAACGAAAACGCCCGCAGCCCCTCCGGCATGGTTCTGTACGACCCCGACCTCGTCCAGCACTGGAGCAAGGCTGGCGACAGCGGCTGGGTCTATCGCGGCAGCATCGAAGCGGGCGGCATCAGCACCGGCGGCGACGACAAGCGGCGCGGCTTCATCCGTTACAAAGATCTGAGCGATGGCATCTACCTCAACAACGTCCATGTCGAAGCGGAAAACCAGCAGTCGGGCAATTACTTTGAAGCCTTTGCCGGTGGTCTCGGCAATGACGATCAATACGCGGCGATCCGCTTTGGCCGTTACAACGACTGGCGCGTCAAGACTTTCTACAACGAAACCCGGCATGTCTTCAGCACCAACTGGCGCTCGATCTACGCTAACGACGGCAGCAATAATCTCAAGCTGAAGTCTCCGCTGGTGCCCGGCGGCTTCACCACGCCGGGGGGCGCCACAGCGGACACCCCCGCCAATCTGGAAGCCAAGATTGCTGGCGTTCTTGCCAATACGTCTGATGGCGAAATCAGTTTGCTCCGTAAAAAAGGCGGCGCTCGTCTCGATATGAACCTTGGCGAAAAATGGAAGGTCTTTGCCAGCTACACCAACGAAAAACGCGATGGCGCACGGCCTTTTGCGGCTATTGGCGCTGGCAACTTTACCGTCGAGATGGCCGAGCCGATTGATTACGATACGCACGATTTCCTCGGTGGCCTTGAATTTGCCGATGACCTGAATGCGCTCAAGCTGACGCTCAACGCCAATTTGTTCCGCAACCACAACGACATGATGCTTTACCAGAACCCGTGGAATGGCGGCGTCGGTACAACAGGCTTCATGGATCTTTATCCGGACAACGAGTATTACAACGCCAAGGGTGAATACGCGCGGAGTTTCCCGGATTTCTACAAGAGTCGTTTGACAGCGGTGGTTTCTTGGGCCTCGTCGCGGCAAAATGACAAACTGAACCCCGGCACCATGCAGGGCAGCAATGGCGCGCTGGCCCCGGCAACGCTACAGGCGGGTTATGCCGACTGGAATACGATGGGTTCGCTTTACAAGGGCCATGCCGACGCCAAAATCGACACCACCCTGGTCGACCTGGCCTTTGCCCTGAAGCCGGTGGATGCGCTCAATATCAAGCTGCGCGGTCGTTACTTTGAGACCGATAACCAGACCACATGGAACAACTGTAATCCGAACGCCCGTTATACCGCCAGCAACCCCAATGCGGCGGCTCTCGGTCTTGATCCCAATGCGCTGACCTACAACGGCTGTACCGGGGTTTGGGGGCGTATTCAAAACAATGCCGTTCCCGCCACTAATGCGTTGTTGGCTAACTCGGCTGCTGGCAGCCCCCTCTTTTGGACCAACATCCCCTGGGACCGCAAAGAGGCGCTTGGCTCGTTCAGCGCCGATTACCGCCTGAGCAATTACAGCAGCGTCAATGGCAGCCTGGAGTATGAACAGGTCGAGCGCAGCTACCGCGAAGTGGATAAAACCAAGGAGTGGAAAGGCAAGGTCGGCTACACCAACCGCGCCCTCCTCGAAGACACCAACGGCACCTTGCGCGCGTCGTTCGAGTACGACCACAAAACCGGCTCGAACTACAACATACTCAACGCCTACAAGGACTCGGCAGCCGGGGCCATTCTCTCGGCTAACGGTTACATCCCCGCAGCAGGGTCTAACCTGTTGAATTGGATGAGTAGCTTGGGTGGCGGTAATGTTGCCAATCCGCTGGGTCAAATGATGGATCAGGCCGACCGCAATCAGCAAATCCTGAATCTGCGCTATGGCTACATCATCACCCCGGAGGTCGATGTCGGCGTCAACTTCCAGTTGAAGCGGGTTGATTACCCGAACTCGGATTACGGCGTGCGCAAGCAGAGCCAGGATTCGGTCAATTTCGACCTCAATTACCAGCCGGCGCGCGACACCAGCTTCTACGCCTTCTATTCCTTCCAGCAAGGCAAGCAGAAGATGCGGGATAGCTTGATTACGCTGCCTACGGGAGTGACGGTAGCGGCGGCACTCGGAGGGTGCGCGGCGGATGGTCTTCACAATTATGCTTGGTATCTCAACCAACTGGGCACGGGCAGCGCGAATGACCTGCTGAAATGTGTTGCCGATGGCTATAACCCGGCAGGGGCTTATGATGTCAGCTCTGATGACACCAGCCAGGTACTGGGTTTTGGCTTCCGCCACAGCTTCGGCAAGCTGATGCTGGATGCCCAATACACCTATACGGATACCCGCTCGCAAAGCAGCTACGGCTGGGTGAACCCCGCCGCCGCCGCTGCCATGCCAGCAACGTCAACCGCAACGGGCGCTTCAATCTCGACGACTAACCAGACGGCGATGAAGAGCGGCGGCGGCAAGCTCCCGGATATGAGATACGTCGCCAACAGCCTCCAGCTCAATCTGGTCTATCCGGTCACCAAGGAGGTCAACGCCCGCCTGATGTATCTCTATGAAACCGGCAGCTATAGCAACTGGCAGTATGCTGCTACAGGCGTTGTACTGACCGGGGCAACTTTGAACGCCGCCTCGGTTATCTCCGACGGCGGCGACCAGAGCTACAGAGCGCACCTGCTCGGCCTGTTCTTCAACGTCAATTTCTGACTTCCACCCGTGTCAAAACCCCCAAAAACGTCCGGCCCAACCCGCCGGACGTTTTTTTGTCCGGGGTCGAAAGGCGGCTGTAAACTGGCGTGATAGTATGTAATACGTATTCAGTGTTCAGGAGATCGGTATGCACCGAAAAATGACCATCACGCTCGACGAAGCCGTCTATGAAGGTTTGCGGCAAACCGTCGGCCAGGGAAAGATGAGCCAATTCATCGGCGATTTGCTCCGTCCCCATGTCGTTGGCGCTGCAACGCTCGATGACGGCTATCGGGCAATGGCCGCCGACAAGGCGCGGGAAGCCGAAGCCCGTGAATGGTGCAATGCGCTGATCGGAGATGTCGCCGATGCTGCGCGGTGAGGTGTGGTGGGTCGAGTTTGATCCATCAGTCGGTAGCGAAACCAGCAAAACGCGCCCAGCCGTCATCGTCAGTAATGATGCGGCTAACCGGAATCTCGAACGGGTGGTGGTCGTGCCGGTGACCAGCTCCACCAAACGCCTTTATCCCGGCGAAGCAATGATTACCGTGCGAGGAGAAAAGAGAAAAGCAATGGCCGATCAGATTATGGCAGCCGACAAAATGCGGCTCAAAAGCCAGCTTGACGAGCTTGCCAGGGCGGACATGCTGGCCATCGAAGACGCCATCAAAGTTCATCTGGCGCTGCCACGGTAAATTGACAACCCCGTAGCCCGTAGGATGGGTAGAGCGCAGCGAAACCCATCACCTCACACCCTCCCCCGGCACCCCACCCACCACCATTTCTTAACCACAAAGAAGGAGACAAAGTGAACCACAAACGAAGTCAAATCTTGACGGCGCTTCTGCTTGCCGGGGGTTTCTGGGCGACGGCTCACGCCGGCGACGCCAAAGAAATCGCCGCCTCGGTCTGCGCCGCCTGTCATGGCGAAGACGGCAACAGCGTCGCGCCCACCTTTCCTAAACTGGCCGGACAAAACGCCGTCTATTTGCAAAAGCAGCTCAAAGACTTTTTGAGCGGCAAGCGCAAAAACGAAGCTATGGAACCCTTCCTTGGCAGCTTCAGCGACGGTGACACCTCGGCCCTTGGCGTCCACTTCGCCCGCGAAAAAACCGCCCCCGGCACGGTCGAAGACGCCACCTTGGTCGAAGCTGGCCGCAAACTCTTTCAGGACGGTAACACCGACAGCGGCATCCCCGCCTGCGCGGGCTGCCATCAGGTCGACGGCATGGGCAACGACCGCTATCCGCGTCTGGCCGGGCAACACCAAACCTACACGCTGGCGCAAATGCAAAACTTCAAGAGCGGCGCTCGCAACAACGACAAAGGCAAAATCATGCGCTCCGTGGCCGAGCGTCTGACCGAAGCGGAAATGAAAGCCGTTTCGGAATACCTGGCCGGAATGGAGGTTAAATGATGAAAAAAATGACGACACTCATGGCGCTCGCCTTCACCGGCGCTCTTTCCACCCCCCTGTGGGCGGCCGACGCCGTCCCGCACGAAGCCGGGATCGAAAGCGAAGGCTACGTCTGGAACAAGATGGAAGGCGAAAAGCTCGAAGCCTTGAAAGCCAGGGGAGATGCGCTACGCGGCGAAATCGCCTTTGAAATCTGCCAGGGCTGCCACCGTAAAGGCGCTTTGGGCCGTGACGACGGCACCTACCCGCGTCTCGCCGGACAACACGCCTCGGTGCTGATCAAACAGATGACCGACGTTCGCGCCGGTCGCCGCGACAACCCGAAGATGCTGCCCTTTGCCGGTCACGACGCCCTGAGCGTGCAGGACATCGCCGACATCTCGGTTTATCTCCGTTCGCTGCCCAGCCCCGCTGACAACGGCAAGGGCGACGGCAAGGCGCTGACCAAAGGCAAACAGCTCTACGACAAAGACTGCGCCACCTGCCACGCCGACAACGGCGAAGGTGACGGCCCGAAGTTCTACCCGCGCGTCAGCGGCCAGCACTACAAATACCTGCTGCGCGAAGCCGTCGCCATCCGCGACGGCGCCCGCCGCAACGCTAATCCGATGATGGTCAAGGCGATCAAGAAATACTCCGACCAAGACCTCGAAGCCCTCTCCGACTACATCTCGCGCTTCGCCAGCAAGTAAGCGTCGCCGGGATGGGGGAAACCCCGCCCAACCCCTCTCCCGCCAGCGGGAGAGGGGTTTTTTTACGCCTTGGCGGAATAGTCGAATACAACGTGGGCGCTTTTCTGACTTGAACAAAAACCGCTCCAAATAACTGAACAATGCAAGTCGATTTTGCCGGGCCGTCGCACGGGGTTCATGGGTCACAACCTGAAGCCCAGGGCAATCGCATGAATGCTTTTGGCATTTGCCCAATGACAACAATCGTTTCCGGCTGCCGCCAAAAGCCCCTCTCCCCCTGCGGGAGAGGGGTTGGGGAGAGGGGGAGAATGACCGAAAGCGCTCTTTTCATCGCTTCACCCTCTCCCCCGGCCCCTCTCCCATCAAGGGAGAGGGGAGTATCGGACGCTGTCGATAATGTCGACTCAGGCGATTGTCATTCATGCGATTGCCCTGACGCCACGGCGTTCAGACCGGCGGCGGGCGGGGCGCGTCGGGTATAATCCGCCGCTTTGTGAAGCCTGCTGGCGCCAGGAGTTTTTTTGATGTCATTGCCCGCCCTTTCGCCGCGCCTTGGTCGCCTCTTTGGCTTGGCCGTGGTCAGCGCGTGGCTTGGGCTGGCGCTGCCGGCAGCCGCCGATGATCTGACGGCGGAAGCCACAGAAGCCACAGCAACGCCGGTGGAGCGCGAGGCCAATCTGCGCCCGGACGCCCTCATTCCGCTGGAAATCGGCCCGTTGCCGGTAGTCCCGGCGACCATTGATCTGACGGTCGAAGCTGACAACCTGTGGGATCGCATCCGCAACGGTTTTGCCATGACCGACCTCAACGACGATCTGGTGCTGCACTACCAGCAGTGGTATCAAAACCGTCCGGAGGCGCTGCGGCGCATGGTTGAGCGCAGCCGTCCCTATCTCTATCACATCGTCGAAGAACTCGAAGCGCGTGGTATGCCGACTGAACTCGCGCTGCTGCCGATGGTGGAAAGCTCTTTCAACCCGATGGCCAATTCGTCGGCCAAGGCTTCCGGCCTGTGGCAGTTCATTCCATCTACCGGTAGGCGCTTCAATCTCGATCAGAACTGGTGGCAGGATGAGCGGCGCGATGTCATCGCCTCGACCAATGCCGCCCTCGACTACCTGCAAACCATCTACGAGATGCACGGCGACTGGCATCTGGCCCTGGCTTCCTACAACTGGGGCGAGGGCGCGGTCAAGCGGGCGGTCGGCAAAAATGAAGCCAGGGGACTGCCGACCGATTACGCCAGCCTCAAAATGCCCAATGAGACGCGCCATTACGTGCCCAAATTGCAGGCGCTCAAAAATATCTTCGGCAATCCGGCGCTGGTCGCCCTCCTCAATCTGCCGCAAATTCCCAACAGCCCCTATTTCACGACCTTCGGGATGCCGCAGCCGATCGACGTGAAAACGGCGGCGCGGCTCGCCAACATCTCCGAGGACGAATTCCGCCAGCTCAACCCCTCGCACAACCGGCCCATCATCCGCGCCGACAGCGAAGTCGTGCTGCCGACCGACAAGGTCGAGATGTTTCACCGCAATCTGCTCAATAACCAAGCCCCGCTCAGCCATTGGGATGCCTATACCGTGACCAAGGCCGAACGGGTCGACCAGATCGCCAGTCGCCTCGGCGCTTCGACAGCCGAATTGATCCAGGCCAACGGCCTGCCCGGCAATGTCCGCCTCGGCGTCGGCTCGCGTCTGCTGGTTCCCGGCAACGGCGACTCGAACGGCCTGCGCCGCCTGATCGGCAGCGACGGCTCGCCGATCATCATCCAGCGCGAACCGGGGGGACGCGCCAGCAAGGGACGGACGGCGGCAGGCAAGGCGACGGCGAGAAAAGCAGCCGGCAAGCGCGGCTCCGGCAAGAGTGGTTCGAGCAAATCGGCCAGCAAGAAGACGGTGGGCAAGAAGAGGCGCTGAGGGCTGCTCAGCCTCGCTATGCTCACCATCTGTCATTGCTATTTTTATAGCAATTTGCGATAGTTTGCTTATGCACATCATCTCCAAGCGAACGCTGCGCGACTTCTGGACGATACACCCGGCTGCCGCTGGTCCGCTGCTGTACTGGCATACCGTCTTGCAGCACGCCCTGGCGGCCAACTTTGCCGAGTTGAAAACAGTGTTCAATACGGTCGATTGGGTCGGCGGGTACGTGGTATTTGATGTCGGCGGCAACAATTACCGCGTGATTACCGATGTCGTTTTCCGAACACAGACCGTTTTCATCAAACACGTTTTTACGCACAAGGAATACAACGCATGGAAGCCGTGATTCCCGATCTCGCCCAGGTCGCCCGCAGCTATGGCGAGTTCCGCGCCGTGGCGGGTGTCGGCGCGATTCGCACTGAGGCCGACTATGAGCGGGCGCTGGAGTTGATCGCAGCCATTTTGGCGCAAACCCGCGATACGCCAGCGCGGGAAGATGCTGCGCACCCCCTGGCCGATCTGCTCGATTTGCTGACGGCGGCAGCGCATGAATATGAGGCTGACCACCACGCGATTCCCGCTGTATCGCCACGAGAGGCGTTACGCTTTCTCATGGAGCAACACGGTCTCAAGCAGTCCGACTTGCCTGAAGTAGGCAGTCAGAGCGTGATTTCAGAAATTCTCGCCGGTCGCCGCCTGCTTAACACGCGCCAGATTGCCGCGCTGGTCGAACGCTTCCGCGTCAGCGCCGACGCCTTCATTGGCGGGCCGCCGTCAGCAGTCCCCAACTGATTCCAGAGCGAACGATTACCCGCCCGGCCAGTGGCAGGCGACGCGATGGGTTGCTGAAACCGCTGTCGTTTCCGGGTATTGCTCGCGGCATTGGGCGGTCGCCTGCGGGCAGCGCGGGTGGAAGTGGCAGCCGGGGGGCGGATTGGCCGGTGAGGGCGTCTCGCCGGGCAGGCGGATGCGCTGGTCGCTCTGTTGCAGGCGCGGCTCCGGCACGGCGGAAAGGAGCGCCTTGGTGTAGGGGTGGCGCGGCCGCCGCAAAACCTCTTCGGCTTTGCCCTGCTCGACAATGCGGCCGAGATACATGACCGCCACCTCATGCGCCAGATAGTCGACGACGGCGAAATTGTGGGTGATGAACAGATAGGCGATGCCCAGTTCATCCTGCAAACCTTTGAGCAGATTGAGAATTTGCGACGAGCCGACCTCCGCCCTCGATCTCTCGGTGCAGGCGCAAATTCTCAATCTGCTCAAAGGTTTGCA
>JAITWU010000101.1 GCA_031285115.1 Azonexus sp.
TCGCGTTCTGCGACTATTCCCGCAATTTATATTCTATTTGGCAGCAACGCTGGTTTTTGTCGCAACCGCACACCACAATAGTCCATATCTGGAAGATTTGTCCGGGTTTAAGGTGGCAATGAACGCGCTAATGCTCCCACTTTCGCTGTACATGCTTGGCCTTGGAAATGCATTATTAATTCCTCAGGCTTGGTCCCTTGGATTGGAACTGACATTTTATTTGTCAATCCCCTTCATCTTGCTGCATCGATTAGAGCGTTATGCCTTTTTGTTGTCCCTGTGTGTATTTGGACTTGCATACTTCGGGTCGATAGGCACAGACGCCTTCGGTTACCGCCTGTTGCCTGGAACCTTGTTCATGTTCCTTCTGGGCAGTTTTCTCTACGGGCGAAAAAGTACTGAACAGATTATTTTTCTTGTGGCAACTTACCTTATTTCACTTCTGGCTTTTCTTTGGGTGCTGCATGATAACAGTTTTATGCGCCCCTACAACTTCGAAGTATTGCTTGGAATCCTGATTGGGTTGCCTATAGTCAGCGTCTTAACCCGACTGCCTGGCGGAAAGATCGACGAGGTTCTCGGGAATGTCAGTTATGGGGTATTTTTAAATCACTTTCTGCTAATCTGGATTTTTCAGACCTTGAAAATAAATATGAGTACAACGGAAGTGATTGCAATATTGATTATCACGTCAATAGGGCTTGGCTGGCTTACATATAATCTGGTTGAGAAACCGTTTTTGATAATTCGGCGTCGCCTGAGATTAAGCCAGGGTAGCAGGGCATGCGGTAACTCCGTGCGACAAAATGCTTGAAGTTCTGCCTTTGCTTATCTGTTGCATCCCGGACGATTGGCCACAGCTTTTGCCCCTGCTTGAGCAGGTTTCTTATTGAACGACTGAGGCTTATGGTCGTATCAATCTTTGATTGCCTCATCATGCAGTGACCCGCCAACCTCACGCCATTGGCGCAGTCGCCGACCGCATCTTTTCAGGCGCTCATAAGCGCCACGGGTAGAGTTCGTCTGCGGTGAACTTCAAAACCGGCGTGCCGAAAGGCATCGTGAGTTCGAATCTCACCGGCCCCGCCAAGTTTTACAACTGCAAAAAATCCCCCACTTCCGTATCACGGGCCATCGTGTCGGCGTAGCCGAGGTCGATCAACGCTTGTGTATAGGGCTTTTCAAACAGCAGATAGCTGGTCAGAGCGCCGCCGTTGCGGTTCATGGCGCCGATACCGCGCAGCAAAGCCTTGACCGGCCAGGGGAGCGCGCTGGCGTGTTCGGCGGCGATCCGGTCGAGCGGCTGCGAGGGCGTGATGACGAGGGTTTTGATCGGGCGCAGCGGAATGTTGGCGCGGGCGCGGATTTCTTCCGGCATCGACGCCAGTGTCTGGTTGATGCGTTGAATGCGCTCGATGTCGGCGTCCAGACTGTCAAGAAAGATGCTCGCCAGGGCGTGACCGGCGATCTGGGCGAGCGACGGATGGCGGTCGACCGGCCGACGCTCGTTTTGTTCACCGCTGCGGCTGGCGCCGACAATGAAAATGCGTTCAGCGCCGAGGTGAATGGCGGGGGAAATCGGCGCCAACTGGCGCATCGAGCCATCGCCGAAAAATTCACGGTGGATGCGGGTGGCCGGAAAGAGGAAGGGAATGGCGCTCGACGCCAGTAAATGCTCGACGCCGATTTGCGCCCGGATACCGAGGCGGTTGATGCGCCGCCACGGCGCTGCTGTCGGCTGGCCTTGAAAGAAACTGATGTTTTCGCCGGATTCGTAACCGGAGGCCGAGATGCAGATGGCGTGCAGCGCGCCACGGGCAAGGGCGCGCTCGATGCCCTTGAAATCGAGGTGGCGGGTCAGCAGGGTGCGCAGCGGGGCATTGTCGAGCAGGGAGACCGGCGACTTGCGCAATAGCCAGCCGAGAGCCAGCGTCGACAGCCAGCGTGCGCCGGAAAGGCCGACGCCGGTGATGTCGGCGCGATAGACATCGGCGGCTCGCATATTGCGCCAGACTTCGGCGAGGATTGCGGCAGCCCGGGCGAAATGGTCGGCCAGGCAGGCGACGCCAGCGGCGTTGATGGCGCCTGCCGAAGCGCCGCAAAGAATCGGGAAGGGATTGCGACGGCTGTGATTGGCGAGTTTATCGACAGCCAGCAGGACGCCAACCTGATAGGCGGCCCGGGCGCCGCCGCCGGTCAAAATCAGGCCGGTGCGCGGCGGGCCGTAGAGCGTTGCCGCTGTTTGTCCCGGTTCCGGCGCACGCTGCACTGAACTGTCCTGACGCAAGCACTCAAACGGGCCGGGGGCGCAAAGCGTCGGCCCAGCAATTGGGCGTTTCGTAAAGGCGGATGCGTTCGAGCCGCAGGTGGTTGCCGTAAGTGTCGCGGTAGACCGCGTCAAGGCGTTCAAAAGCGAGGCGGGCGAGGTTTTCGGCGGTCGGCACGCGGTCGAGGATGGCCGTTTTGTGGCCGGGCAACCCGCTGAGGAAATCGACGATGGCCTTGTCGCCGACAAAAACGAGAAAGGCGTGATCCCAATCGTCGACCAGATGCGCCAGGGCCAGGGTTTTGACCTGGGAGAAATCCATGACCATGCCGTTGGCGGCGTCGCCCGCTTTGTCGATGATCTCGCCGGACAGCGTGATTTCGATGGCGTAGCGGTGGCCGTGCAGGTGGCGGCATTGACTGCCGTGATCGGGGATGCGGTGCCCGGCATCGAATTCGAGGCGGCGGGTGATGTGCATGGTAAAAAGGTTCAATGAAGCGGGCGCGGATTATACAATGGGCCATGCTTTCGACCGCCGATCACCGCCGCGACAGCGCCGGCCTGCGCTATGTTTATCCCGTTGTTTCGCGCCGCGCGGGCGGCGTGTCGGTCGGCGTCAACCTCAATGTCAATAACGCCTGCAACTGGGCCTGCGTTTATTGTCAGGTTGAAAATTTACAGCGCGGCGCGCCGCCGCCCGTCGATCTCGCGCTGCTTGAGCGGGAGTTGACCGCCTTCCTCAAGGCCGCGGTCGATGGCGATTTTCTCGCCGCCAGCGTGCCGCCGGAAAGCCGCCGCTTGATGGACATTGCTTTTTCCGGCAACGGCGAGCCAACCAGCGCCGCCGAATTTGCCGGGGCCGTCGATTGCGTTGGCCGGGTGCTCGAATCCCTGGGCCTCTGCGACAAATTGCCGCTGCGCCTGATTACCAATGGCAGTTTGCTCCACCGGCCCAGAGTGCAGGCTGGCGTTCGCCGTCTTGGCGCATTGGGCGGCGAGGTCTGGTTCAAACTCGACCGGGCAGAGGCGGCGGCGATGACGGAAATCAACGGCGTGCCGCTGACGCCAGCAAAAACGGCGGCCAATCTGGCGCGTTGCGCCGCTCTGGCCCCAACCTGGGTGCAAACCTGCTGGTTCGCCCTGGATGGAAAGGCGCCGGATGCCGCAGCGCGGGCCGCCTATTGCGCCTTGTTGGCGCCGCTGGCCGGGCAACTGGCCGGTGTTCACCTCTATGGTCTGGCGCGGCCATCGCGGCAGCCGGATGCCGTTCGTCTGACGGCGCTGGCGGCCGGGGCGCTGACTTCTTTCGCGGCGGAAATCCATAAAAAAACGGGCATCAAGGTCAGTGTTTCTCCTTGATGCCCGCGGCGGGTGTCTGCCGTCGTTCAGGCGGCTTTTTTGGCGTGGCTGCGCGCCGATTTTTTCAGCGACTTGAACAGTTCCGGCTCTTGCACCTTGAGGTATTCTACGACTTCCCAGTCTTCGCGCTTGATGGCCTTGAGGTCGATCTGCTCGACATGCACCAGACGCAACAGTTCACGCACCGGCTTCGGCATGTTGCGACCGCTTTCGTAACGGGAGCCACCACTTTGCGTGACACCCAACGTTGACCAGAACTGCTGCTGGTTCAGACCGAGTTTGCGGCGGATCTCGCGGGCGTCGATTTTGTCAATGGGTTTCACAATGGTCATGGCTTCTTCCTTTCATGGCTAAAGGCGGCGGGTATGTTGGTTTCATATCGACTTATTACTAAAGTCATAGTGAGTATAGGCGCGATTATGATGTTTCGCAAGCATCCCTGTCATATTTATTACTTTGTATGCATTTGGCACGTGGCGGATGGGGCGAAGTTTCCGGTTGCGGTATTTCTCGCCGCGCATTTGCGAAAGCGCCGGGATGCTCTAAGATCAAGCGATTCGCGGGTTATCAACGAGGTGGGGTATGAAGGTTCGGGAAATTTTTGAGGCCAAGGAGGCGGCGCTACATATTGCGACGCCGCAACAATCCCTGGCGCGGGCGATCGACGAGATGGCCGAATTCGATGTCGGCTCCCTGGTCGTCATGGAGGGCGGGCGGATGGTCGGCATGTTGACGTTCCGCGAAGTATTGCAGGCGCTGCGCGCGCATGGTTCGCACATCGACGGCATGACGGTTGGCGAGGTCATGATCGGTGATCCGGTGACGGTTTTCCCGGAAATGGAAATCAATGCGCTGCGGCAGTTGATGGTCGAGAAGCGTTCGCGCTATGTGCCGGTGCTTGAAGAAGAGGAGCTGCTCGGCGTGATTTCCTTCCTCGATGTCGCCAAGGCCGTGCTCGAAGAGCAGGGGCTGGAGAATCGAATGCTCAAACGCTACATCAAGAACTGGCCGGGCGATGAGGCAGTTTGAACCAAGGCCAGAGCATCAAAATTCTTTAACGCTCAATGAGTTACAGAACCGGCGATTAATCTTACTGTGTCACAAACGTAGCCTTGCATTCAAGCGCAGGCAACACGGGCAGCGTGGCAGCATTCTGAGCAAGGCGGCGGCGATACGCAGCCGCAAACTCGTGATCGA
>JAITWU010000117.1 GCA_031285115.1 Azonexus sp.
CACCAGTTGGCCGTCGCCACCGGCAAAAGCCGTCTCGGGCTGGAAAGGGCGCTCGACCATTCCGGCCTGCGTTCTTATTTTCTTGCTTCGCGCTGCGCTGACGAATGCCATTCCAAACCGCATCCGCAAATGTTGCTGGAGTTGCTCGCCGAATTTGCCCTGCCGCCGTCCGCCGCCCTGATGATCGGCGACACCTCGCACGACCTGCTGATGGCGCAAAACGCCGGTGTCGACGCGCTGGCCGTCACCTACGGCGCGCATTCTCAGGGCTATCTGCTGGAGCACGAGACGCTGGTGGCGCTCGGCAGCGTCGCCGATGTCGACCGCTGGCTGGCCGCGCATGGGTGATTCCTCCGGCTTCTCGTTTGATGCTTCCAAGCTATACTTGGCGGCCTTGTCCATGACTCAACACCCCATTTACCAGGATCGTCGAAACAACCATGAATGACCCGCAATCCCCAGAGCAAAAACCCGGTTGGGAGCGCCAGACGCTCGAAAAGCTGGCCTTCGCCGCCTTGCAGGAACAACGGGCGCGGCGGCGCTGGGGGATTTTTTTCAAGCTGCTCGGCTTTGCCTATCTCGCCTTTGTTTTGATCGCCGTCGTCGATTGGGGCGGCGATGCCGGGCAGAACGAGCGCCATACCGCGCTCGTCGAGCTCAACGGCGTCATCGCCGCCAAGGGCGAGGCCAATGCTGAAAATATCGTCAGCGCGCTCGACAGCGCCTTTGCCGCCGAACATGCGGCGGGCGTGATTCTGCGCATCAACAGCCCCGGCGGCAGCCCGGTGCAGGCCGGCATCGTCTATGACGAAATCAAGCGGCTGCGCGGCAAATACCCGGACAAGCCGCTGTACGTGGTGGTCGAGGATATTTGCGCTTCCGGCGGCTACTACGTGGCGGCGGCGGCGGACAAGATCTATGTCGACAAAGCCAGCCTCGTCGGCTCGATCGGCGTTTTGATGGACGGTTTCGGCTTCACCGGCACGATGGAAAAACTCGGCGTCGAGCGCCGCCTCCTGACAGCGGGCGAGAACAAAGGCTTTCTCGACCCCTTCTCGCCGCAGGAAGAAAAGCAGCGCCAGTACGCGCAACAGCTTTTGAACGACATCCACCAGCAGTTCATCGACGTGGTCAAGGCCGGGCGCGGCAGCCGCCTCAAGGAAGACGCGGAAACCTTCTCCGGTCTGGTGTGGACCGGCAAACAAAGCGTCGAGCGCGGCCTCGCTGATGCTTACGGCACGGTCGACTCGGTCGCCCGTGATGTCCTCAAGGCCGAAAAGGTGCTCGATTATTCAGTCAAGGACAATATCGCCGAACGCTTCGCCAAACGCTTCGGGGCCAGCACTTTTGCCGGTTTCTGGCAGGGTTTTTTTCAATCGGCGGCGAGTGCGCCAGCCCTGCGCTGATTTTCAGGCGAGCAACAAAAACACCGTCGGACGCCGCTCAAGATCGGGCGGCGTTTCTTTTTTCCACTGGCTGACAGAGCGGGTGCGCACCGATTCGCCGGGCAGGGTCAGGTCAGTGGCGAGGCACAGCCGGGTGGTCGGGCGGCAGGTCGCCAGAATGCTCTCGAACAGCACCCGGTTGCGGTAAGGCGTTTCGATGAACAACTGGGTCTGCTGGCGTTTTTGCGATTCGTTCTCCAGTTCCACCAGCGCCTTCCGCCGCTCGGCCTCTTTGGCCGGGAGATAGCCCTGAAAGGCGAAACGCTGGCCATTCAAGCCGGAAGCCATGAGCGCCAGCAACAAGGATGAAGGGCCGACCAGCGGCGCGACGCGGATATTCTCCCGCTGCGCCAAGGCCACCAGATCCGCGCCAGGGTCGGCAACGGCGGGACAACCGGCTTCCGACAGGAGGCCGACGTCATGCCCGGCGCGGAGCGGCGTGAGCAGACGCTCGATGTCGCCGGGCCGGGTGTGCTCGTTGAGTTCTTCGAGATTTAAGGCTTGGAGCGGCTGCTCGGTGCCGACAGCCTTGAGGAAGGCGCGGGCGCTTTTCGCCTGTTCGACGACAAAATGCCTCAAGGGCCGGATCGTCGCCAGCACATCGGGATGCAGCGCCGCCGCCGGGTCGGCGACCGCACCCAGCGGCACCGGAATCAGAAAAAGTTGGCCGCTCATCCGGAAATCAACTGAAAATCGCCACGCCCTGCCGCCGCAGCATGTCGCACAGAGCAATCAGCGGCAGCCCGACCAGCGCATTCGGGTCATCGCCGCGAATGCTCTGCAACAGCGCAATGCCCAGCCCTTCCGACTTGGCCGAACCAGCGCAGTCATAAGCCGGTTCGCGGCGCAGATAGGCGGCGATTTCGTCATCGCTTAACTGGCGGAACGTCACCAGCGTCGGCACCCCGCGCACATCGGCTTCGCCGGTACTGGCGTTGTAAAGGCACAGGCCGGTAAAAAAATTGACCGTCTGCCCCGAGAGCGCCCGCAGTTGCGCCACGGCGCGGGCATGATCGCCCGGCTTGCCATAAATTTTGCCCGCCGCAGTCGCTACCTGATCGCTGCCGATAATCAGCGCCTCCGGGTACTCGTCAGCCACCGCGCGCGCCTTGGCCTCGGCCAGACGCAGGGCCAAGGCTTCAGGCGTCTCATCGGGCAACGGACTTTCATCGGTACGCGGGTTGGCGATGCTGAAAGGCAAACCCAAACGGGCCAGCAATTCGCGGCGATAGGGGGAGGTGGAGGCGAGGATTAAGGGTTGCATGGAGGGATGTGTCGTCATCAATAGGTTGAGGTGGCGACCGGCGGGGTTGCCAAGCATCCCGCCTTCTTCTGAATTTTTCTACTCCGGACATCGACTGGAAAACTTACCCAGCCCGCTCCCGCGTTCGAGTGACACTGTTTCACCAACTGCTCCTTTCAATAAAGTACGCCAAGGCGCTTCATGGGTTGTTGCCTCGATCATTGCCATCATTTGGCGGTCATTTTGTTACTTCTGGCCTCCAAGGTCAGTGGCCGTCGCAGGCGGTCCGATGTACCAACAAGTTAGAGCTAATAGCCACCCGCCACCTGAACTTGGAAAGAGTCATAGTCAGCCACCGTGGCGGTATCCCGGCACTCGCAAGTGGCCTTGAAAAAACGCGCCTCGCCCGGCTGGATTTTACCGGCTATGTAGGTCGAGTATTGGTCAACAAACTTTCCGCCTTTGAACAGGTTCACCTCAATGTTGGACGGGTATGCTGGTACTTGCCCTGTGTTCTTCACCACTCCGGTGAAGTAGACACGACCGCCGTGCTTGTGTTCTTCAACACCGGTAATTTCGACTACCTCGCGCGCAGCGACCTTTCCCGGTTGTGACTGTGTTTCGGTTGATGTGCAAGCCTGCTTGGGCCAAAGCGCGTATGCCACTATGTAGGCGCTCCAAGCTGCTATTGATAACCCGAGACCGAAGAAAAAACCATAGGTTGTGATTTTGGCAATCTTCATTTTCGTCCCCATCTTTCTTTTGTGGCCTAACGCCTGAATTAACCGGCGCGCGTTGGCTGTAAAGCCTGAAACCCAAGCCAACTGGCTACCGCGCAGCGGCAGTCCGGTTTGAGCGCAATGTCAGGGCGCGGGCGTTCAGCGTAATTTAGCGAAGAAGCGCCCCAGTATTGATTTGCTGCGCTTGCCAGAGTGGAAATGCACCTCGTAGCGTTTATCTTCGACGAGAATGTGGTTGACCAGCCAGTTACGCAAAAAATGCAGCAACTCCAGACTCACTTTTTGGCCGCGTTGCGCTTTTATTTTTTCGTTGGTGATGTGCTGAACGAAAGTGTGATGCTGGGCGATGTGGGAATCAATGTTTGGGTATTCGATGCCGCGCATGAAGACCTCTTCTTCTGTGAAATGGCTGATTGTGTAACGCTCCAGTTCCTCAAGAAAACCAATCATGGATGCCGCATCGGCGTTATGCACAATACCTTCCCAGATGTGGTTCATGATGTTGAACAGTGTCTTGTGCTGTTCGTCGATTTCATCAAGGCCAAGGGCGTATTTATCCTGCCAGATAACTAACGGCGCGGTTGATTTCGTGTGCATGAAAATCTCCTGACGGCTGAGTTAAGCCGAGCCGCGAAGCAGCTTCGGCATGAAAGGATTGTCAGGCGTCAGCGCCCTCAGCGAAGAGGCTGCGCTGGGCCAGGATCAGCCTGGCTTGCTGGAGCAATTTGGGTGATGGCTGAGTGGGATTGGGGGCAAGCGCCATGTCAAAAATGTTGCGGCCAACCTGGATCGGGGTCATCAACAGGCCCCACGGAAAGCCCCACCAGCCCGCAACAACGCTGATGGCGAGATCTCCAGCCTGAGACTTGATACCACATCTGCGACAGGCGATTTGCTGAGTGCTTTTCCAGCGGGTGAACAAGAGCGCTGACCAGACCTGATGGGAGGTGCGGACATCAATCGGGCCAGCCCCCGAGCATTTCGGGCACTGACCGCTGTGGATCTGTGAGGCAAAAACCCTGACATCGGCATCAGAGAGTTGCCTGGCTCTGGCGAGGATCAGCCCGTTCTGCGCACATTCGTCATTGCAAAAACGCTGATCGCCAACAGTCTTTCCGCCGAAGATGATTGCGGCGCCACACGCACTACATGAAGCCATGCTCCCCCCTTTGCTGGTGTCCTTACCCGGCGTCTAACGGATGAGCCAAGCGGTAGCGGAGCCATCCCCTTGAGCGCCGGAAACCCAACGATGCGTCCAGTGATCGAGCGACGATGATAAATGCTTGCCGGGATGCCGCGCAAGCTGTTGACAGGAGAGGCCTATGGGGAAACGGTAAAACCCACGTTGGAAAATACGCGAAAAGGAAAATGCTGGCGGAATAATAAAGGGTGTAAACGAGGGTGATTTTTATGTCGGCCTAACGGATGAGCCAATCGTCCGGGATACGACACGCGGCCAAGCCAGCCGGATTAGGGCAAAGCCACTTCTTTAGGTACGCCCTTGCAGGTCGGATCTGTGTTTATGGCTGTTCCCGAGTTTGCATCGAAATAGATGCCGTCGTATCGGTCGCCGTTGTAGAGTAGCGAATAGATCAAGCGACGTTTCAATTGCCCAGTGAGTTTGAAGGTGGGGGCCATGCAATCACCTGATGTGTCAAGATGGGCGTCAAGGTATCTGCTGATGGCCTCATCGTCGCCTTTGTAGAACACCAGTATATCCCAACCGATGAATCGAATTGGATTGTTGCTTTCATTCTCGTCGTTGCGGCTATAGCGGTCTATTGATTCTTGCGCTCCAGATGCTCTAGATTGACTAACTTTGATGATGCGGTGTTGTACAAAGCATTCCCCGCATGCGTATCGAACGTAAATAACCTCGACAGTAATGTTTGGTTCGGAGACTGGAAATGGGTAGAGGAAGACAGCCACGATGCCGAGAATAAAGAACAGAGCAGCATAGCTAATGCGACGAATGACTGAGGATATCTTCATTGCGCCAGCTTCTCCTCGTCTAATGTTCCCCGCTGTTCCGTCAGCATAACTAAGCGGCCATTCTTGAAAACCGCCCGTTTCCCATTCCTATAGTCTTGATCTGGATCTTTTGTCTTCTCTTCTCCGTTGATAGCAGGTGTTGCATTTTCGGTGTGACCGATAACGGCGGATTTGACCTTGCCTGCTTCGTAGAGCCTCTTTGAAAAATCTGCCGCGATGTTGTCTTCGTCTTTAGGGTTGCTTGCCGTCTTGCAGCCGTGGATTTCTACCTTAGCGTTCTCCGCAAATTTGCTGAATTGCACTTTATTGAGGTCACCGCGTGAAAACGACTCGTTATGAAAAACGTATCGATACCAGCGGAAGTTATTCAGTCCTCTATCACGGTCACTGCGTACTGACACCATGTAGAAGTGATCCGGCCCCCCGTGGGTGAATAAGTCCAACGAGCGAATGCTGTTGTCATCTTGGCCGTTGAGCACAGCCAATAAGTCGTCAGCCGAACCGATTTTTTTGACGATGATTTCGTACTTGTTGTTATCACTGGCTTTATAGTCTTTGACAACCCTGCGGACCGTCCAATCAAACGTGAAGTTGTCATTGGTTTTGTAAGCCCCTCCCCACAACAGCAAGCGGACTTTGCGCTTGTGCGGCAGCGGGGCGATGGAGCCTTTTTCGTGATTGGTCTTGACCTTGCCGCCCATTACGCCCCCTGCATCTTCTTCTCGGCATTCTCGCCAAACCAGACGGTCAGCTCTTCGGGCTGATACGTCATTACTCGTTCGCATAGGCCATTTGCATCGGTGTGCCCGGTATAGGTAGTCCCGTCTGGGGCTTTGATGTAATAGGCGAGATCAGGTATCGGCTCGCCGGTCTTGGCATCGACGGCGCGTACTTGTTCATCTGGGCTGTCTTCGGTGAGGTGTTCCGGCCCGAACTTTGGCAGCCATTCGCCTTCTGCTGTTTGATAGAACGTCGCGGCGATGGCCTCGCCGCTCTCGTTGCCCACGCCGTCAATGTCGTTCAGGGTGGAATAGCAGGGGCAGCCACCGCTTGTCACCATGCCGTGAATGACCTGCGGGCGGCCATTGCTGAGCGTAGAGCGTGGAAAACCTTCGACGATCACGCAGTTTTTACGGCAAGCGACGTGCGCTCCCTGAAAGGCGTAAGGCTTTCCGTGACTGGTAGATGTCAAGTCGCCTTCAATAACTGTACCGCCGCAGGCGGTTTTGTCGCCGTAGCGAATCCATCCGATGATCTTCATGCGTGGCTCCCTGTCGGCGCCATGTAGCCCGGTTGCAGCAGACCGGGGATGCCCGCATCATCGGTGTACTCCCGAATCTGCGCGGAGCTTTGCAGGCTGGTGATGATGGTGTCGCCGTTGTCGGTGGCGCTGCCCACAATCGCCATAGGCTGGCCCTTGTAGACCTGCGCAGCGCCAGCACCCGAAACGATCTTGCTTTCGGTGCCGTCCGGGTAGCTCACCATGTCGCCCACGCAAGCGATGCGGTGCCCGCTGATCTCTATGCCGGTGCTGGTCGTGGCGACCTCACCGCCTTGCTTGGTCTTTGCACCCAGCGTGACAAGGTCATGCGCTCCCTTGATGGGCCGTGCGGCCAGCTTTGCCATGAACTCAGTGACCAGCCTCTGGCCCTCTTCTTCGGAGTATTCCATTGCGGCCCCTTCCTGCGGATTTCAATGCCGCGCAAGGGCGGCGGTGATGAAACATGAGTGCGATTAGCTTAACTAGAATTAGACGACACGCATCATAGGCAAACAAATTAACAAAATCAACACAGTGCCCACGTATAGACAAACCTAAAGTGCCCCGCATGGAAAACTGCTCAAACACCCCTGCTGACACCCTCCTGCCCCTCAAGCTGCTGGAGCGGATGCGGACTCATCTGTGGACACTGTATTGCATTATTCGCACGGAAGAAGTCTATCTGGATTGGGCGCGGTGTTTCATTCTGTTTCATGACAAACGGCATCCGCAGGAAATGGGGGCGGTCGAGGTGGCGGTGTTTTTGAGTCATTTGGCGAGGTGTCGGCTTCGACCCGGAGTCGGGCCAAGGCGGCGATTTTGTATTTGTACAGGCAGGTGCTGGGAGTCGATTTGCCGTGGCTGGATGAGGTGGCGCAGGCATGGCAGCCGAGGTGGTTGCCGGTGACGCCGCATGTGCTGCGCCACTTGTTTGCTACGCATTTGCTGCAAAGCGGTTACGACATTCGCCCGGCGCAGGCGTTGCCGGGCCATGCCGGTGTGAGCGCGACCATGATTGACACCCATGTTCTCAACAAGGGTGGGCGCGGGGTTTTGAGTCCGCTCGATGCGTTGTGAGGGGCGGTGTCGGGGGGCGAGGGACGATCAGGCGGCGGCGACTTTACGGCATCAACACCATGCAAGCGCCCTGAAAAACCAAAACCGCCAGCAGCCTTGTCTTTCACGACAACCCATTTAGTGGCCGGGTTCGAGCGGTTTTTGTTTAGTCATGCACAGCCAAAACGTTTCCTGCCCCCCGTGCCGTGAGCGCCAACATACGTATGTGCACATGTAAAACGAAACCGCTCTAGTCTTACTGTGTCACAAACGTAGCCTTGCATTCAAGCGCAGGCAGCACGGGCAGCGTGGCAGCCTTCTGAGCAAGGCGGCGGCGATACGCAGCCGCAAACTCGTGATCGA
>JAITWU010000366.1 GCA_031285115.1 Azonexus sp.
CATTTTCAGATCAAGCGAGTACGCGAAGACGAAGCGCAGACAGTGCTATTGCACGGCAAGCGAAGTCGACAAAGTAATCGTTTGATCTGGAAATGGAATCACTCCATCAACGCCACCGACTTGATTTGCACCTTGACCGGCAGGCCGACGCCGATGCCGAGCTGGGCCGCCGAGCGGCGGGTGAGGCGGGCGATCAGGTGGCTGCTGCCGTGACCGTCGCCAACAGCGACGCGCACCAGCAGTAGCCCCGGATGTTCGTCGTCGCCGAGGCTATCGACGATGCCGTCGAGACTGTTCTGGATGCTGCTGTGGCTCGTCTCCCCGACGGCCAGGCTGACGTCGCGGGCGAGCACGCGGATGCGCGCGCGGTGGCCGAGCGGCAAGCCGCTGTCGCGGGTCCATAAACTGCCGCCGGGAAAATCGACGCGGGCCAGATGCCATTCGCTGTCGCGGGCGGCGACCGAGGCCGTCAGTACGACGCCGATGTCTTCGCCCAAACGGATGGGCAGGTCGAGGCGGGCGAGCGTTCCGGCCAACTCGCCGCTGGCGACGGCGCGACCGGCTTCGAGCACGACGAGGTGGTCGGCGAGCCGCGCCACTTCGTCCGGGGCGTGGCTGACATAGAGCAGCGGGATGTCGAGTTCGTCGCGCAGGCGTTCGAGGTAAGGCAGGATTTCCCGCTTGCGCTGAAGATCGAGCGCCGCCAGCGGCTCGTCCATCAGCAGCACTTGCGGGCCGACGGCAAGCGCCCGGGCAATGGCGACGCGCTGCCGCTCGCCGCCGGAAAGCGTCTCCGGCTGGCGCTGCAACAGCGGGGCGATGCCGAGCAGTTCGATGGCTTGATCGAGTCCTGACGGGCGGGCTTCCGGGCTGCGTTTCTGGCCGTAGCGCAAATTGCCGAGTACGGAGAGATGCGGGAACAGGCGGGCTTCCTGAAACACATAGCCGAGCGGTCGACGGTGCGGCGGCAGCCAGATATGTTCGTCCTGCCAGATTTGGCCCTTGAAGCGCAAACGGCCCTGCGGCGCTTTTTCCAGCCCGGCGAGGCAGCGCAACAGGGTGGTTTTGCCGGAGCCGGAAGGGCCGAACAGCGCCGTGACGCCGCGCGCTGGCAGCGTGAGGTCGACATCGAGCGTAAAGCCGGACCGGGCAAGGCGAAAGGCGGCGGCGATTTCGGTCATCTCACGCCGCCTTGCGGACGCCGGGCCGCCAGGCGTACATCGCCAGCAGCACGAGGAAGGAGAAAATCAGCATGACCGCCGCCAGCCGGTGGGCATTCAGGTATTCCGCCGCTTCGACGTAATCGTAAATCTGCACCGAAGCGACTCGGCTGACGCCGGGAATATTGCCGCCGATCATCAGAACCACGCCAAATTCGCCGACCGTGTGGGCAAAACTGAGAATACCGGCGGTGATGAAGCCGGGCAGCGCCAGCGGCACGGCAACCGAGAAAAAGCGATCGAGAGGCGAGGCGCGCAAGGTTGCGGCGACTTCCAGCGGCCATTCGCCAATCGCCTCAAAGGCGCTTTGCAGCGGCTGCACCATGAAGGGCAGCGAGTAAATGACCGAGGCGACGACCAGCCCCCAGAAGGTAAAAGGCAGCGCGCCCAGACCGAGCGCCTCGGTCAGCCGCCCGCCCGGCCCGTGCGGGCCAAGGACGACGAGCAGGTAAAAACCGATCACCGTTGGCGGCAACACCAGCGGCAGGGCGACGATGGCGGCCAGCGGCTTTTTCCACCCGCTGCGGCTGTGCGCCAGCCACCAGGCGAGCGGCGTGCCGATGAGGAGAAGAATCAGCGTCGCCGTCGTCGCCAGACGGACGGTCAACCACAGGGCTTGCAGGTCGGCATCGGTGAGCATGGCTACAGGATACAGGGGTCAGGGGACAGGGGACAGGATTCAGTGATCGAGGTTGGTGTAGCCGAAAGCGCCGATGATGGCGCGGGCGCGTGGGGTTTTCAGATAAGCCATGAAGGCGGCGGCGGCGGCGTTGTCTTTGCCTTTCATGAGCATCACCGCATCCTGCCGGAGCGGCGTGTGCAGGTCGTCGGGCGCGATCCAGGCCGAGCCGCTGGTCAGTCGGCCATCCCGGAACACCTGGGAGAGGGCGACAAAACCGAGATCGGCGTTGCCGGTGCTGACGAACTGCTGGGTTTGCGCGATGTTTTCACCCTGAACCAGCTTCGGACGCACGGCGTCGAGCAGTTTGAGGCGGTTCAGCGTCTCGATGGCCGCAGCGCCATAAGGCGCGGTTTTCGGGTTGGCGATGGCGAGGTGTTTGAAATGGCCGCGCTTGAGAATATCGCCCCCGGCGTCGACGCCATCGGCCCGCGCCGACCACAAGGCCAGCGCGCCGATGGCGTAAGTAAAGCGGCTGGCGGCGACGGCCTCGCCTTCAGCGACCAGCCGGGCGGGCGTTGCTTCATCCGCCGAGAGAAAAACCTCAAACGGCGCGCCATTTTTGATCTGGGCGTAAAACCTGCCGGTTGCGCCAAAAGCCAGCCGCGCCTTGTGGCCGCTTGCCCGCTCGAATTCAGCGGCAATCTGCTGCGCCGGGGCGGTGAAGTTGGCGGCGACGGCAATCTGGACTTCGCCAGCATGGGCGCTGGCGGCGACAGCCAACAGAAAAAAGGCAAACAGGTTTTTGATGATCGTTCTCCCCTTACAGAAACATTCCTTTGCCCGGCTTGCGCCGCGCTACCCCGGCGTTTGCTGCGCGTTCAACATTTTCAAGTCATCAATCGTCACCATCAACAGCATCGGGTCAAGCGGCGATGGATCAAAACCGACCCGTTGGTAAAAATCCCTGGCTGCGGTCGACAGCGCGTGCACAATCATTCCGCGAACGCCGATGATGTCGGCAGCCTGAATGACGCGCTGGCAGGCGTCTTTGACCAAGGCGCGGCCAATGCCGCGACCATGCAGGGATTGATCGACGGCGAGTCTACCGAGGATCACCACGGGAATCGGGGTTGGCATGTTGCGGGCGAAGCGGCCAGAGGCGGCATCGACGGCAATGGCGCTGGAAGCCAGCGCGTAGTAGGCCAGCACGCGGCGCTCATCAGCGGCGACGAAAGTGCGGGAAGCGCCGGTCGCCTGATTTTTCAGGGCGCGGCGTTTGAGCCATTGATCGAGGCTGTCTACGCCAGAAGCGAATGCGGTGAGTTGGTGATGCGCCGCCAGCGGCGTCGGCGCGGCGAGGGTCAGTCCCAAGGCGCGGCGGCCTGCATGGTCTGGCGCAGCCGCTCATTGGGCTGCGGCGGCATATCCAGGCGGGCGAGAAACGCCGCCCAAGTCTCCGCGCTGGCGGTGATGATGGCTTGATCGAGCAAGGTTTCTTCCGCTGCTGCGCGGGCGGCGTCGAGTACGAAATCGGTGCGGTTTTTACCCCGCGCCCTGGCGGCGCGGTCGATCAGGCTGCGTTCTTCGGGTTTGATGCGCAGATTCAGGGTTTCGCGTTTTCTGGTGACGGGGCTGGCGGTGAGCATGGGGGTCTCCTGTGCATCAGTTCATTATAGCGTCCTGTAGTGTCGTTGTCGTTACAATGCTCTCGCCGCTCCCCTCAATAACGCAAAAACCCTCGCCTTGCCTCGATCCACGCCGCTTCATCGACAGCCGCCAGGGCGTCGAGATCGGCGGGGGTGGCTTGGGGGTCATCGACCCATTCGCGCAGCAGCGGCGAGCCGTTGATGAGGTCGATCGCCAGCCGCCCGTGTTCGTATTCGTAGGGGAAATCGCGCCACAGCGGGTAATCCGGGCGAATCTGGCGGATCGCCTTGAAAACGAGACTTTGCAGCCGCCACGGGCGGAAGGCGGCGTGGTCGTAATGCGGCGCTTCGGCGTGGATGAAAAGGCCGTGGCAGAGAAGCCCGGCGTGTTTGTGAAAAGTCGGCTCGAACCAGCAATCGCGCAGGACGCAGCCCTTCAGCCAGTCCGGGGCAAGGGCGCGCATGGCGGCGAGCACGGCGGCGGCGTCGAGATCGGGCGCGCCGAACATCTCCAGCGGCCTCGTCGTGCCGCGCCCTTCGGAAAGCGTCGTGCCTTCGAGCATCACCGTGCCGGGGTAGGCGCGGGCCATGCCGAGGCCGGGGGCGTTGGGGCTGGGGTTGAGCCACAGCCGCTCGCCCTGCGGCCAGCCGTGGCCGGGGGCGGCCTCGGGCTGCCAGCCGGTCATTTCGATGACGCTGTAATCGACATCGAGCTTGCCGCTGGCGATGAACCAGTGGCCGAGTTCACCGAGCGTCAGGCCGTGGCGCATCGGCATCTTGCCCGCGCCGACGAAACTTTCCCAACCGGGGCGCAATGTCAGCCCTTCGACCGGGCGGCCAACCGGGTTGGGCCGATCGAGCACCCACACCGTTTTGCCGTGGGCGGCGGCAGCTTCGAGCACGTAGCGCAAGGTGGTGATGAAGGTGTAGATGCGGCAGCCCAAATCCTGCAAATCGACCAGCAGCACATCGAAACAATCGATCATCGCCGCCGTCGGTCGGCGCACTTCGCCGTAGAGGCTGAAGACCGGAATGCCGTGGCGCGGATCGAGAAAATCCGGTGACTCGATCATATTGTCTTGTTTATCCCCGCGCAGCCCGTGCTGCGGGCCGAAAGCGGCGGTGAGACGAATGTCGGGCAAGGCCGCCAGCGCGTCGAGCGCATGGTCGAGCCGGGCGCTGACGGAAGCCGGATGCGCCAGCAAGGCGACGCGGCGACCGGCCAGCGGGCGGCGCAGGGCGGGATCGGCGAGCAAACGGTCGAGGCCGGTTTGGAAAGCGTGGGTCATGGGGTGGCTCATGGGCGTTGGAGTGTCAGGGTAAAAGTCTGGCGCAAATGAAAATCCGGCTGTTCGCCGCCGTGGGCAAGCGCCCGGTAATGGATCTTGCCGTCAGCGCCTTCGATCACGGCAGAGAGACCGACTTGCAGCGGCCCGGCAGGCAGCAGCGCGGACGGAATCAGCGCCCGCAGGGCGAAGCCATCGCCCCGGCGCTCAAATTCAATGGGCAGCAGCGCGACGGGCAAATCATGGTCAGCGCGTTGCCGGTAATCGGCAAACAGGTAAGTCGCCCATTGCCCGGACGGCGAAAAATTGAATTCCCGGTAGCTTGGTGAATCGGTGGCGGCGACAAACGCCTCGCAACAGGTGCGCCGCCACAGGTCATCGGCAGGGCCGGGAATTTGCCGCTCCGGCAGCCGCAAGGCCGCCGGATTGCCGCAATAGCGGTAAAAGAGTTCGATGCCGCCGGAATCGAGGCGGTAGCGAACCCTCAGCGTTTCGCCCGGCGGCGCGGGCGTGGCGGGGTGCGGATGGAGCGAAACGGAAGCTGACACGGCGGCGGAATCGGCACAAAACCGGCAGTGTAGCCGCCCGGCCAGCGGCGGCAAACGGGTTGCGGCGAGGGGTTTGTAAACCGAAACCCCTGTCGTCCGTTTTTCCTGATGGGATTGACGCCTTCAACCCCGCAGCCCTGGAGTCCAACCATGAAACGCCTGCTTACCCTGCTCATCCTGACCATCGTTACCGTCACTTCCCTGAGCGCCTGCATCATCCTGCCGCCGGACGATGACGGCGACCATCATCGTGGCGGCGGTCACGACCATCGCTATTGGCGGCATTTCCGCTAGCAAACCCGCGCATCCAGTACGCCCGACGCCCGATGTCTTCCATCGGGCGTTTTTGTTTCACGAATCTCCCTGTGTGCCGCCCCGGCATGGCATGGCCCGCCGTTTTCGATTAACTTACGGCCTTTGCCCACACACCTTCCGGAGAAAGAGTAATGACGCCGCTTCGCATCGACCTGACCGCCGACGAAATCCCCAGCCACTGGTACAACATCGTCGCCGATATGCCCACGCCGCCGACGCCGCCCCTGGGGCCGGATGGGCAGCCAGTGTCGCCGGAGGCGATGGCGGCGATTTTCCCAGGGCCGATTCTGGAGCAGGAAATGAGTCGCCAGCGCTGGATTCCGATTCCCGAAGAGGTGCGGCAGATTTACGCGCAATGGCGGCCCGCGCCGCTGGTGCGCGCGCTCAGGCTGGAGCAGATGCTCGGCACCCCGGCCAAGATTTTCTACAAATACGAAGGCGTTTCGCCCGCTGGTTCGCACAAACCGAATTCCGCCGTGCCGCAGGCGTATTTCAACAAGCTGGCGGGGACGAAGAAGTTGACGACGGAAACCGGGGCCGGGCAGTGGGGTTCGTCGATTGCTTACGCCGGTCAGATGTTCGGCCTGCCGGTGCGGGTGTACATGGTCAAGGTCAGCTACGAGCAAAAGCCGTTTCGCCGCTCGATGATGCAAACCTGGGGGGCGGAAGTGTTCGCCAGCCCGACCAGCCTGACCAACGCCGGTCGCGCCGCGCTCGCCGCTGATCCCGATTGCGAAGGCTCGCTCGGTCTCGCCATTTCGGAAGCCGTCGAAGAAGCCGCCGCCCAAGCGGATACCTGTTACACCCTCGGTTCGGTGTTGAACCATGTGCTGCTGCATCAGACGGTGATGGGGCTGGAAGCGAAAAAGCAGTTTGACAAAATCGGCCTCTATCCGGATGTCATTTTTGGCCCCTGTGGCGGCGGTTCGAGCTTTGGCGGCATCGCGTTTCCTTTTCTTGCCGACAAGGCTGCGGGCGAAAAGCGGGCGGCCAATCTGCGCTGCGTCGCGGTCGAGCCGAGTTCCTGCCCGTCGCTGACCAAAGGCGCTTACACCTACGATTACGGCGATGCGTCGGGCTACACGCCGATCAT
>JAITWU010000137.1 GCA_031285115.1 Azonexus sp.
CAAAAGCATTCATGCGATTGCCCTGCGCCGTGGCCTCAAAGCCGTCGCAGCACAGCCGGGCATTGCCGCGCTGGCCGATGCGCCGCGCGGCTAAAGCGCGAAAACGTGCTTGACGCGCAACGTCGGCTGGCCCGCTTCGATCGCCAGCAGGCGGGCGATGTTGGGGTGTTTGCCGGGGTGGGCGCGTTCTTCTTCGCTGTGTTCGGCGAAAATTTCCAGCCCCTTTTTCGCCGCTTCCGCCGTGATCGAACCGTAGGTCTGCGCCAGATGGTTGTACACCGCCACCGAACCTTGGCTGCCGGGTTTGTTTTCGATGCTCGCCACGATATTGCCGTCGGCGTCGAGCAGATTGATCGCCGCCAGATGGGAGATGCGCGGCAGTTTTTTCAGGTTTTCGGCAAAAGACATGGTTTTGGCTTATTTCCAGTCACGTTTGGCTTTGACGAGGCCAATGATCAGCCCGGTAGTAAAAGTGGCCGCCGGGATGACGAAAGCCAACGCCTTGACGCCGCGCACGGGGCCGTAAATGGCGAGCAACAGCGCCGCAGGCAGGAGGCCGAGGAGGAGGCCGAGAAAGCCGCCCTTGAGGCCGCCGCGAATCACCTCGCGGTCAGTGGTGCGCCGCTCGCCCGCGCAATGCGGGCAGTAGATGGCCTCCGGCGGCGCTTCCCGTCCGCATTTGGCGCAGCGCATTGTTCAGATGCGCCGGGCAAGTTCCGCCGCCTTGCCGGTGTAATCCCAGGGCGTCAGCTTGAGGAGATCGGCCTTGGCGGCTTCCGGGATTGCCAGCGTTGCGACGAAAGCCTGCATCCCGTCGCGCGAGACGCGCGCGCCGCGCGTCAGATCCTTGAGTTTTTCGTAGGCGTTGGCGACGCCATAGCGGCGCATCACGGTCTGGATCGGCTCGGCCAAAAGCTCCCAATTGGCGTCGAGGTCGGCGCGCATGAGATCGGCGTTGATTTCGAGCTTGCCCAAGCCCTTCAACAGCGAATCGTAGCCGAGCAGCGCGTGGCCCAAGCCGACGCCCATGTTGCGGAGCACCGTGGAATCGGTGAGATCGCGCTGCCAGCGCGAGATGGGCAGCTTTTCGGCGAGGTGCTTCAAGAGCGCGTTAGCCAGGCCGAGATTGCCTTCGGAATTTTCAAAATCAATCGGATTGACTTTGTGCGGCATGGTCGAGGAGCCGATTTCGCCAGCCTTGACTTTCTGCTTGAAGAAGCCGAGCGAGATATAGCCCCAGATGTCGCGGTCGAGGTCGAGCAAAATGCTGTTGGCGCGGGCAAAGGCGTCGAACAGTTCGGCCAGCGCGTCGTGCGGCTCGATCTGGATGGTGTAGGGGTTGAAGGCAAGGCCGAGCGATTCGACGAAGCGCCGGGCGAAACCTTCCCAGTCATAGCCGGGGTAAGCGGCGAGATGGGCGTTGTAATTGCCGACCGCGCCGTTGATCTTGCCCAGCAATTCGACGCTGGCGATGCGGGCGCGGGCGCGTTTGAGGCGGTAGGCGGCGTTCGCCAGTTCCTTGCCCATCGTCGTCGGCGTCGCTGGCTGGCCGTGGGTGCGGCTCATCATCGGGATTTCAGCGTAGGCGTGGGCGAGTTCGACCAGTTTGCCGCTGATGGCGTCGAGCGCCGGGAGCAGCGCCTGCTGGCGCGCGCCCTCGCACATCAGGGCGTGCGAGAGATTGTTGATGTCTTCCGAGGTGCAGGCGAAATGGATGAATTCGCTGACTTTGACGATTTCGGGATTGGCCTTGGTCTTGTCCTTGATCCAGTATTCGAGCGCCTTGACATCATGGTTGGTGGTGGCTTCGATGGCTTTGACTTCCGCCGCCTGCGCCGGGCCAAAATTGGCAATGAGCGCATCGAGTTCGGCCACGGCAGCCTGGGAAAAGGCGGCGATTTCAGTAAAGTGCGGCTCGGCGGCCAGCGCCTTCAACCACTCGATCTCGACCTTGAGACGGGCGCGAATGAGGCCGAATTCGGAAAAATGCTGGCGCAGGGCGTCAACTTTGGCGGCGTAACGACCATCGAGCGGAGAAAGAGCAGTCAGGGGATTGAGATTCATCAGTGCGTCCTTTTGCGGAATCCGTGATTTTATACCTGCCCGGCAGTCCCCTCGCCATACGCTATAATCGCCCTCCCGCAAACAAAGAACAGGCAATGATGAAGCTGATCGGCACCCATGCCAGCCCCTACACGCGCAAGGCGCGGATCGTGCTGGCGGAAAAAAAGATCGAATATGATTTCGTCATCGACTCGCCCTCGGCGGCGGAAAGCAACGTCTCAACAATCAACCCCCTGGGCCGGATTCCGGTTCTCGTGCTCGACGACGAAACGCCATTGTTCGATTCGCGGGTCATCGTCGAATATATCGACAACGTTTCGCCCAACAACAAGCTCCTCCCCGCCCCCAACCGCGAGCGGACCGAGGTCAAACGCTGGGAAGCCCTGGCCGACGGCCTCTGCGACGCCGCCATCGCCATCCTGAGCGAAAGCCGCCGCCCGGCCAAACAACAAAACACCGCCTGGATCGCCCGCCAGCAGGCAACCATCAGCCGCAGCCTCGCCTTCATGGCCGCCGAACTGGGCGAACAGCCTTACTGCATGGGCACCCACCTCTCGATAGCCGACATCGCCGTCGGCGTCGCCCTGGGCTACCTGAGCTTCCGCCTGCCCGACATCGCCTGGCGGGAAAACCATCCCAATTTCGAGAAACTCTACGCCAAACTGCTGCAACGCCCGTCTTTCGCCGAGACGCAGCCAAGGGACTGAAAACAGCGTTGCCGACTGCTCTGCCATCAACCGGCAAACGATCCCTGTTGCAGTGTCGTCAGCCGCTCTGCGTTAGCGCGGCAAATGGCGCGGAAGGTTGCGCTGATGCGCGCATCTTCAGCCGCTTCTTGCCAGAAGGCGATGGCAGCGGCGCAAGCATCACGCCAGACAGCTTGCTCAGCAGGCAACGGCAAGGCGAAAGTCGGGGCGATCCCCGGCACTTCGCCACCGGGTAGCGGCGCATAGGCCATCGGCAGCATGTCGTAGGCCGGGGCGAGGCGAAAATGCCCGGCAGCGGGAATAAAGCTGAGGTTGCCCGGGTGCATGTCGGTGTTGGCAATCAATTTGCCGAACCAGCACAGGCGCAGCCCGGCTTCCAGATCGGCGGCAGAGAGATAACCGAGCTTCGCCAGTTGGCGCAAGGGCGCGCGCCAGTCGGCAGCGGCCAGGCCAAGCAGGTGGGCGTTGATGGCCGCAAAACTGAGGAGCGGCTGACGGCCAAAACGGCCAAGGCGGTCGAAGCGTTCCGCTTCGAGAAAAGTCCGGCCCGCGCCTTGAATAATGCGCGTGCTGGCGCTGGTGAGGCCGGGCAGCCGGGCAAGCTGGAGAGCCGCCAGATGCTCGCAGATCAACAGATCAGACCAGCGCTCGGTCGCCCCCGGCAGAATTTCGCCGGAAAATTTGACGATGACATGCTCCGTTTTTGCTCCCGACAGGCTGCGCCGGGCGGTGAACTTGGGGAACTCGCCGCCGATACTGCTGCCGCTGATACCTTGGGCGCTGGCCTCGTGCGCCAGTCGGGCATAAGCCGCCGCCTGTCCGGCTTCGGCAATGGCGGGCCGGGGATCGAGCCGCTCGCTTTGCCATTGTTGCAACGCCGCTTCGCCGAGGATGAGGTTGCCGCTAGTGTCCCAGCCGGTGCGCGTCAGAATGTGGACGATGTCGTCGTCAGACCATTGCCTCGGATCGGGCGAAATCTCCAGCAGGGTGCTTTGTTGGCGGGCAAAGCCGCGCCCGAGAAAACCCTGCGGCCGCATATCATGGAGCGGATAGGGCAAACCTTCCCACCAGCCCTCTCGCGCCGCATCGCCAACCGGCCACGCCAGGGCGTGCAAGCTGCACAGGCAGCCATCGGGAAAAACCGGCGTGAGACTGCCCATTTCCACAACACCGCCCTGCTCATCAACGCAGTAAAGCGGATGACGCTCCAGCCGCCCGCGCAATGGCCGCCCCAGCGCATAACGGGTGCGCGAGGCGGCGCCGGCGGCGCAAACATCCGGGTGTTCATCCAGCCAGCGCAGGACGGTACGCGCAGTCACACCGAGTGTTTTCGCCAAAAACGAAACACTGGCCGGGCCACGGCGCAAAGTCGTCAGCAAGCGTTGCCGGGCATCATCATTGCGAGGGCGCATGGGTGGGTAATGTCGTGAGTTATGTCGCGATTTTTACAAAAAAATCCAATAAAAACAACAGATAAATTGTTTTTGTCGATTATTTGTGTCGAGATTTTTTGTTGCGATTGGCAAGCAAGCCACGACCTGTCCTGGCGAAAAACCGCCGGACTCATTCCATTTTCAGATCAGGCGAGTACGCGAAGACGAAGCGCAGACAGTGCTATAGCACGGCAAGCGAAGTCGACAAAGTAATCGTTTGATCGGGAAATGGAATCACATGGCAGCGCTCTGACAGGGCCTTGATCTGGCGCACATTGGGTTTGCGCCTGTTGTCTCGACAAAGCTGGCGAGCAGATGATTTTCATCGCTCGCGCCCGCATCAAGAAGCTGGTTGAGAACGGTGGCCACCCTGTCGTATTCCACCGTGGTACGAATCGTATGCAGCGCCTGGCTATCCCTCACACAATCACCCCGCCGCCCAGGCAAACGCGGCTTTCATAAAGTACCACCGACTGGCCGGGGGTGAGCGCCCACTGTGCTTCGGCGAAGTGGATTTCGCAGCTTTGCCCGTCGAGGCGTTCGATCTCACAGGCGGTATCGTCAGCCCGGTAGCGCGGTTTGGCGGTGTAGACCCAGTGCGGGCGGGGCGCTTCTCCGGCAATCCAGGAGAGTTGTCGGGCGGTCAGCGTATGTTTCAAAAGCGCCGGGTGGTCGTGGCCCTGGACGACATAGAGGATGTTGCTGGTCATATCCTTGCCCGCGACAAACCAGGCGTCGTGCTCGCCGCCGCCGGTTTTTTCCCTGGCGTTTTCCTTGCCGTTTTCTTTGAGGCCGCCGATGTGCAAGCCTTTGCGCTGGCCGATGGTGTGGTACATCAAACCATCGTGCGCACCGAGGATTTTGCCGTCGTCGAGACGGCGGATTTCGCCCGGTTTGGGTGGCAGATAGCGGCTCAAGAATTCCTTGAAAGGCCGCTCGCCGATGAAACAGATGCCGGTTGAATCTTTTTTGGCGGCGACGTGCAGCCCCTCGGCCTCGGCGATTTTGCGCACCTCGCGCTTGTAAAGATTGGCGAGCGGAAAGAGCGTGCGCGACAGTTGCGCCTGATTGAGGCGATAGAGGAAATAGCTCTGATCCTTGGTCCCATCCTCGGCCTTGAGCAACTGGAAGCGCCCGTCAAACTCGCGCACCCCGGCGTAATGGCCGGTGGCGATGCGTGTCGCGCCCAACTGCATGGCGTGGTCGAGAAACGCCTTGAACTTGATTTCGGAATTGCACAGCACATCCGGGTTGGGCGTGCGCCCGGCCTGATATTCGGCAAGAAATTCGGCAAACACCCGCTCGCGGTATTCAGCGGCGAAATTGACGACTTCGACATCAATGCCGATGACATCGGCAACACTCATCACGTCGATCAAATCCTGCCGCGAGGAGCAGTAATCGTCGGTGTCGTCGTCCTCCCAGTTTTTCATGAAGAGACCGATCACTTTCCAGCCCTGGCGTTTCAACAACAAGGCGGCGACAGCGGAATCAACGCCGCCGGACAAGCCGACGACCACGGTTTTTTCAGACATCGGGGCCTGCTCCTTTCTTCCATTCTTCCAGCGGCAAAATCACCGCCGCCTGACCGTTGTCGACAAACCAGCTATCGACAGCGAAACACTCGATGACATCCTCCATCGTCTCGATCACGGCGCTGTAGTGAGCGGGGAAAATCCCTGCCAGATAGCGCACCTCCGGCGTCAGCACGCGATGCCAGCGCAGGTCGCCGCGTGTGGCGAGGAGCAGCAGCAGGCGCGTCGTCGTCGTCGAGTGGTCGATGCAATCCATCCGCCCCGGCGCTTCATCGTCGGCGTAATTGCCGCCTTTGTCGTTGTGAATGGCGGTCTGCTCACCGGCCCAGGCGTAGAGTTGGCCAATGGCCGGGGCGAGGCGTTCACGCTCTTCGGCGGCGTTGGCGGCGGTGAGAAACTGTTGGCGAATCTGGGCCAGTTGGGCGTCGCTGTAGATGACTTCTTCCTCTATCGCGCAGGCGTAGTCGTGGCAGATGGTGATTCGCTCGCCCGCTGTGGCGAGGCCCGCCGATAGCGCGATGGCGAAAAAAAACCGGCGCTTCACAAAGACACCAGCAAATCGAGCGGCTGGCGTTTGCCAGCAAGGTAATCTTCGATGCCGCGCAGCACCAGCGGACTGCGCAGCCGCTCGCGGGCGGCGCGGATTTGATCGAGACTGAGCCAATGGACGGCGACGATGCCGTCATCGAGCCGCCGCCCCGCCTCATGCCCGCGCAGCTCGCCGGTGAAGGTAAAGCGCAGGTAAGTCCGTTCCTTGTCTGGAACCTGCCATTGGTAGATGCCGACCAGATGCGTCGGGGCAAAATGCCAGGCGCTTTCTTCGAGCGTTTCGCGGATCACGGCGGCAATCAGCGTTTCGCCGTCTTCGAGATGCCCGGCGGGCTGGTTGAGGGCAAGGCCGTTATCGGTTTCTTCTTCGATCAGCAAAAATTTGCCCTCCCGTTCGATGAGGGCGGCGACAGTGACGTGCGGTTTCCAGACCATTGGGCGTAAAGCAGCGGCAAAAGCGTTATTTTAGTCGTTCGTTTCCGCTAAAATCACACGCTTTAACTCACGCGCAATACGGAGAAACAACCATGTCTATGGCGGACCGCGACGGTTTCATCTGGCAGGACGGCAAGCTCATCCCCTGGCGGGAGGCGACGACGCACGTTTTGACTCATTCCCTGCATTACGGCATGAGCGTTTTCGAGGGCGTCCGCGCTTACAAAACGGCTTCCGGCACCGCCATTTTCCGGCTCGAAGACCATACCGACCGCCTCTTCAACTCAGCCCACATCTTCCAGATGGCGATGCCTTTCGACAAGGCGGCCATCAACGAGGCGCAGAAGGAAGTGCTGCGCGCCAACAAGCTCGAAGCCGGTTACATCCGCCCGATCGCCTTTTACGGCTCGGAGAAAATGGGCGTTTCGCCCAAGGGGGCCAAGGTGCACATCGCCATCGCCGCCTGGCCGTGGGGCGCTTATCTCGGCGAGGACGGCATGGAGCGCGGCATCCGCGTCAAGGTGTCGAGCTACACGCGCCACCACGTCAATATTTCGATGGTGCGGGCCAAGGCTTCGGCCCATTACATCAATTCCATCCTCGCCAATAACGAGGTGACGCACAACGGTTATGACGAAGCCATGCTGCTCGACCCGGAGGGTTACGTTGCCGAAGGCGCGGGCGAAAATGTGTTCATCGTCAAAAAAGGCAAGCTCTACACGCCGGATCTGACCTCCTGCCTCGAAGGCATCACCCGCGACACGGTGCTGCAACTGGCCGGGGAACTGGGCCTGTCGGTGCAGGAAAAGCGCATCACCCGCGACGAGGTTTATACCTGCGACGAAGCCTTTTTCACCGGTACGGCGGCGGAAGTGACGCCGATCCGCGAACTCGATGGCCGACAGATCGGCATTGGCCGCCGTGGCCCGATTACGGAAAAAATCCAGGCCCTCTATTTCGATGTCGTTCATGGCCGCTCGGCGGCGCATCGCGGCTGGCTGTCTTATATCTGAACCGGCGTCTGGCGAACGAAGTTACAAAGACACTGAAAACGCGGGTCAAGTTTTTGCGCTCAATGACGTATAACTAAGAGTGGAAGCCTTGCTTTCCAGCCCGCCTTGTTCAGGAGCAGATCATGTCAATGTCCATCGAAAATGTAAGTTCCTCGCTCTACGCCGCCCGTTCGGCGACCGTCGACAACAGCCCCAGGGCCGCGCCGCAAAAGACCGGCGGTGACGCTGGCGTACCCGCTACGGCGGAGGATATTCACCATGCCGTGCGGCAATCGACCAATCTGCAAATTTTGCAAGCCTCGGCCAAGGTTTCGATCCAGGCTGGCAATCAATCGCAGGCTTTGCTCTACCGCTCGGTCATCGACCGGATCAACGATGCCCTGACGCCGCAATTGGGGCCGAACGCGATTCAGAACGCGATTGATTCAGGCATCGACACCTCGGCGGCGGCTACCGCCGACCGCATTCTTGCCTTTTCAACGGCGTTTTTTGACAAATACGCCGCCCAGAATCCCCGTAAAGACCCCGATCAGGTCGCCCGGGATTTCGTCGCCCTGATTCGTGGCGGCTTTGAAAAAGGTTTCAATGAGGCCAAAAACATCCTCAACGGCCTTGGCGTTTTGCAGGGCGGCGTTGCCGATGGCATTCAACAGACCTGGGATCTGGTGCAAAAAGGCTATGACGATTTTCTCGCCGCCCGATTGAGCGCCTGAATGAGCGCCTGAAACCGCTGTTTGCAACCCCGTCCGGGCATTTCACTTGCCGCTTGTTTCGTGTGATAGAAGGAGAAGTATCCGATGTCTGCCAATACCCCGGTTCCACTGACCGCCGCCGACCTGCCGCTGCATTGCCCGACGGCCAAATCCGCGCTGTGGAGCCAGCATCCGCGCGTTTTTCTCGATGTTTTGAAAACCGGCGAGGCGGTTTGCCCGTATTGCAGCACGCGCTACGTGTTCAAGGATCAGAAATCGGGGATCAAACATCCGTAATGCTGGCCCGCCCAAGGCGGAGAAACTGAACTGACGCCCGCGCCCAGCCCCATGCGAGGACTCATCATCGCCCCCGCCTGGATTGGCGACACGATCATGGCCGAGCCGCTGTTTGCCCGGCTCTGCGCGCGCCACCCCGGCTTGCAACTGGACGCCCTGGCCCCGCGCTGGGTAGCGCCGGTGTT
>JAITWU010000146.1 GCA_031285115.1 Azonexus sp.
CTTGACTATCATCGTTTGCCGACGCCGGGCAAAATTTCCGTTCGCCCGACCAAGCCTTTGACCAATCAGCGCGATCTGGCGCTGGCTTATTCGCCGGGCGTCGCCGCCGCCTGCGACGCGATTGTCGACAACCCGGCGACCGCCGCCGATTACACCTCCCGCGCCAATCTCGTCGGCGTCGTCACCAACGGCACCGCCGTGCTTGGCCTCGGCAATATCGGGCCGCTCGCCGCCAAGCCGGTGATGGAGGGCAAGGGCTGCCTGTTCAAGAAATTCGCTGGCATCGACGTGTTCGACATCGAACTCGCTGAACACGACCCGGACAAGCTCATCGACATGATCGCCGCGCTGGAGCCGACCCTGGGCGGCGTCAATCTGGAAGACATCAAGGCCCCGGAATGTTTTTACATCGAGCAAAAGCTCAAGGAGCGGATGAATATCCCGGTTTTTCACGACGATCAGCACGGCACGGCGATTATTTCCGCCGCCGCCATGTTGAATGGCTTGAAGGTGGTCGGCAAAAAGATCGAGCAGATCAAGGTGGTCTGCTCCGGCGCGGGGGCGGCGGCGATTTCCTGTTTGACCCTGTGGTGCGATCTCGGCGTCAAGCGCGAGAACATCATCATGTGCGATTCCAAGGGCGTCGTTTATGTCGACCGCCCCGGCGGCATGGATGAGAGCAAGGCCCGCTACGCCAGCGCCACCGCCGCCCGCACGTTGGCCGAGGCGATGGTCGGGGCCGATGTTTTCCTCGGCCTGTCGACTGCCGGTGTCGTGACGCAGGAGATGGTCAAGAGCATGGCGGCGCAGCCGATGGTTTTTGCGCTTGCCAACCCGACGCCGGAAATCATGCCGGAGCTGGTCAAGGAGGTTTGCCCGGAGGCGATTATCGCCACGGGGCGCTCGGATTACGTCAATCAAGTCAATAACGTGCTCTGCTTCCCCTTCATTTTCCGTGGCGCGCTCGATGTTGGTGCAACGCGCATCACCGAGGAAATGAAAATGGCGACCGTGCGCGCCATCGCCGAACTGGCCGAGGCCGAAGTCACCGATGAAGTGGCTGTCGCCTACCCCGGCCACGCGCTGACTTTCGGGCCGGAATATCTGATTCCCAAGCCCTTCGATCCGCGCCTGATCGCCAAGATTTCGCCCGCCGTCGCCAAGGCGGCCATGAATTCCGGCGTCGCCACGCGGCCCATCACCGACTGGGCCGCCTATCGCGCCAAATTATCGGAATTCGTCTATCACACCGGCGCCGGGATGCGCGCCATTTTCCACGCCGCCCGCCAGGCCGAAGGCAAGCGCATCATCTACGCCGAGGGCGAAGAAGAGCGCGTGCTGCGCGCCGCGCAAGTGGTGATCGAGGAAAAATTCGCCCGCCCGATCCTGATTGGCCATGCCGACATCATCGAGCGCCGCCTCAAAATCGCCAAGCTGCGCATCCAGCCGGGCGTCCATTTCGACATCGTCAATCCGGAGCAGGACGAGCGTTACCGCGAATGCTGGATGGCCTACCACAAGCTGCTGGCCCGTCAGGGCGTCACGCCGGCGATTGCCAAGGAGGCGCTGCGCCGCAAACCGACGCTGATCGGCGCCATGCTGCTCAAGCTCGGCTACGCCGACGGCCTCATCTGCGGCACCACCGGCCAGTACACGCATCATCTCGGCGTCATTCGCCAGACCATCGGCCAGCGCGACGGCGTGCACACGCTGGCGGCGATGAACTACCTGATGCTGCCGGGCCGCTCGCTGTTCATTTGCGACACCCATGTAAACGAAAACCCGACCGCCGAAGAAATCGCCGAAATGACGCTGCTGGCCGCCGAAGAAGTCCGGCGCTTTGGCTTGCAGCCGAAAATCGCCTTGCTCTCGCACTCCAATTTCGGCTCGCGCGCGTCCGCCTCGGCCCGCAAAATGAGCGAGGCCGCCCGCCTGATCGCCAGCATGAGTAACGGCCAGCTTGAGGTCGATGGCGAAATGCACGGTGACGCCGCCTTGAGCGAAATCATCCGCCGCGAAGCCAATCCCGAATCGACCTTGAAAGGCGAAGCCAATCTCCTCGTCATGCCCAATATCGAGGCCGCCAGCATTTCCTACAATCTGTTGAAAATGACCGGCGGCGAAGGCGTCACCATCGGCCCCATCCTGCTCGGCGTCGCCCGCCCGGTGCATGTGTTGACCTCGACGGCAACCGTCCGCCGTCTGGTCAACATGACGGCGCTGGCGGTGGTGGAGTCGATGGCGCGGTAGAGCAGCGCCAAATGGCGAGCCGCCGGGGCTGGCGTTTACGCCGCCGCCGACTGCTCGCCGCCCAGCGCCGCGATGAGTTGCGGCAGAAAGCGTGAGAGTTCGCCGGTCATCAAGGCGAAATCGGCGTCGAACTGCTCGTCGGCGTTTGCGGCGCTCTTTTCGGCTTCTTCCTTGAGCAGATCGAGGAAAGCGAGCCGCTTGACTTCCAGTTTTTCGCTCAGGACAAACGAAATCCGGTCACTCCAGGTCAGCGCGAGGCGCGTCGGCAGTTTGCCCGCAGCGAGGTGAGCCTTGATTTCGCCGCCGATTTCGTCGCCGAGCGGATGGCGGACGTAGCGCACCGCCGCTTTTTCTTCACCGATGGCTTTCAATTCACAATCGCGGTCGATGCTAAAACCGGCGGGGCCTTCGCCTTCGGCGAGCCAGCCGGACATCGCCGACTGCGGCGACAGTTGCGTGTGCAGCGGCTGCAAGGGGAACTCGTCGAGGCAGTGGCGCAGATGCTCGATCACCTCCTCGGCCTTGGCCTGACTGGCGGCGTCAATCGCGCACCAGCCGTTGATCGGGTCAAGCCAGACGAAAGTATGGCGGCGACGGGTGAAGGCGCGCGGCATGAGTTCTTCCGTGACGCGCTCGCGCAATTCCTTCAACTGCTTGCGCCCCGGCGCGTAGCCCTGCTGCGCTTCGATGGCGGCAGCGCGTTCGGCGGCTTCTTCATTGATTACCGACGACGGCAACAGGCGCTGCTCGACGGCCAGCGCAATCAGCCATTGACGGTTGAGGGCAAAGACCAGCGCCTCGTCCCGGCGCGGCGGCGTCCAGCCCCGGCTCAGCGGCTGGTTGCTCGGGCATTTGGCAAACGGGCCGCGCGCCAGTTGTTCCTCAAAACTGGCGAGGTCGATATTCCAGGGCCTTGGCAGGCGATAGAGCTGAAGGTTTTTGAACCACATGGTTTGGACTTTCTGAAAAAGGGAGCGGGCGTTGCGAGTTTGCTATCTCAAAGCTTATGAAAAACGAGATCCCAAACACCGTGGCCGAGGCGCAGGCCACGGTTCTCGAATTTGGTCAGGGGGCGGTATTCGGGGCGCGGGGCAAAACCGGCGAGGCCAGCGGTTGTATCAGCTTCAAGCGCCGCCGCCAGTTGGTCGGGCGGTGGACTTGCTGCGGTGTTCACCAGACCCGGTTCGGCCTCAAGCACGGCGAGCATTTGCAGGGCGTAGTTTTCCCAGTCGGTAGCGCAATGCAGGTAGCCGCCGGGTTTCAACCGCGAAACGAGCAGCGCAACGAAGGGCGGCTGGATGAGGCGGCGTTTTTTGTGCCGCGTTTTGTGCCAGGGATCGGGAAAGAAAATGTGGATGCCATCAAGCGAAGCCACCGGCAACATGTCGCGCACGACCTCGACGGCATCGTGGTTGCCAATTTTGAGATTGGCGAGGTTTTTTTCGGCAATCAGCTTGCATAGAGCGCCGATGCCCGGCACATGGACTTCCAGCCCGAAATAGTCGTTTTCCGGGTGGGCGGCGGCGATGGCCGCCGTCGTTTCGCCCATGCCGCAGCCGATTTCGAGAATTTTTGGTGCGGCGCGGCCAAAGACGGCTTTGAGATCGAGCGGCTGCGGCTGGTAGGGAATGCCGATTTTGGGCAACATTTCGGCGTAATACCGCTGCTGCGCCTCCGACATGCGCCCGGCGCGGCGGACAAAGCTCTTGATGTGGCCGTGATTTTCCGTTTCGCTCATGAGCCGATCAGCCCGGCGGTCGGCGACGAGGGATCGGCGGAGTAGTGTTTGCGCGGCATCCGCCCGGAGAGAAACGCCTCGCGCCCGGCCTCGACGCCCTTTTTCATGGCTGAAGCCATGAGCACCGGGTCTTTGGCGTGGGCGATGGCGGTGTTCATCAAAACGCCGTCGCAGCCAAGTTCCATCGCAATCGCCGCATCCGACGCGGTGCCGACACCGGCATCGACGATCACCGGCACTTTCGCCTGGTCGATGATGAGGCGCAGATTCCACGGGTTGAGAATGCCCATGCCGGAACCGATCAAGGAGGCCAACGGCATGACGGCGACGCAGCCGATGTCTTCGAGCATCCGCGCCTGAATCGGGTCGTCGGAGCAGTACACCATCACCTCAAAGCCTTCCTTGACCAGCGTTTGCGCGGCTTTCAGGGTTTCCGGCATGTTCGGGAAGAGGCTTTTCGGGTCGCCAAGCACTTCGAGCTTGCACAGCGCGTGACCATCGAGCAGTTCACGCCCCAGCCGCAGCGTGCGCACGGCGTCATCCGCCGTGTAGCAGCCCGCCGTGTTGGGCAAAATGGTGAAACGCGACGGCGGTACGGCGTCGAGCAGATTGGGCTGTCCGGCATCCTGACCGATATTGGTGCGGCGGATGGCGACGGTGACGATCTCGGCGCCGGAAGCGTCAATGGCGGCGCGGGTCTCGGCAAAATCCTTGTATTTGCCGGTGCCGACGAGGAGGCGGGAACGGTAGGATTTTCCGGCAAGGGTGAGTTGGTGCATGGGTGGAATCCAGTAGGGTGATGGAGGTCAAGGGTTCTGCCAGGGATTGATAACCGTCAAACCGGCAGCCAGAAAGGGACGCGCGTCGCGGGTGGCGACGGCAAACCCGTTGGCGATGGCAATGGCGGCAATACAGGCATCGGCAGTTTCAATCGTTTGCCCTGCGGCGCGGGCATTTGCCAGCAATCCGGCGTAAGCGCCGGTAGAGGCCATATCAAATGGCAGCACGCGACCGGCAAACAGCGGCAACAGGCGTTTTTCCAGATCGTCGGACAAGGTTTGGCGGCGCTTGCCCGCAGGCAACAGCGCCACGCCGGCGCGTAATTCCGCTACCGTAATGGCCGCCAGATAGAGCGTCTCAAGCGCCTGCGCGTCGATCCATTCGATGACTTGGGCCGCAGGCGTCGGACGCAGCGGCTCTGAAACCACATTGGTGTCGAGCAGAATCATTCGAGGTTGGCCGCCCGCGCCGGGGTTTTGTCGCGGAGATTGGCGAAGACGCCCCATTCCTCTTCCGTCAGCCTGGCCTTGCGGCCAATTTCAGCCAGCAGCGAGCCGAGCTTGAGCCGACCTTTGGGTTTGACTGCCGATTCCAGAATATCGAGCATTTCCGCCTCGGCGCTGCGGCCATGTCGGGCGGCGCGGACACGAATGGCGCGGTGGACCTCGCTGGGCAGATTACGGATGCTGACCGAGGGCATTGTCAAAATCTCGTTATGCTATGAATGATTGCAGGTTAGCAAAATGCAAGCGTCCGGGCAATTCGAGTTTGGCGGCGCGGCTCAAGGCTATTTTCCTTCTTCCCAACCCCGTTCCTGCAAGGGGCGATGGGTTTTTTACTAACCGCCGCCAACGGCGACAACGATTTCCAGCCGGTCGCCGTCGGCAAGCGCGGTGGTCGCGTGTTGGCTCTTTGGCACGATTTCGCCATTGCGTTCGATGGCGATGCGTTTGCCAGCGTAGCCGAGTTGTTCGACGAGGGCGGCGACGGTCAACGGATCAGGGAAGCGGCGGGGCGCGCCGTTGATGTGGAGTTCGGGCATCGGATTATTTTAGCAAGCCGCGCGGTTTGTGCGGGGCGTGGGTGAAGAGGCGGTCGTAGAGCCAGTTGGGCAGGAGGCGCAGCAGTTTGGCGACGACGCCCATTTGCCAGGGAATTACGGTGTAACTCACACCGCGCTCGATGGCGACGGCAAAGCGGGCGGCGGCTTTGTCGGCAGGAAGCAGGAAAGGCATCGGGTAGGGGTTGATCGCGGTCATCGGCGTAGCGATGTAGCCGGGGGCGATGGTGACGACTTTGATTCCGGCTTTGGCGTCTGCCCGGCGCATTTCCAGACGCAGG
>JAITWU010000252.1 GCA_031285115.1 Azonexus sp.
GGCCAGGAATTCAAAGGGAAGCGCGTTTTGCTGGTCGACGACTCCATCGTCCGTGGCACGACCAGCCGCGAAATCGTTGAAATGGCCCGTTCGGCGGGCGCGACCCGCGTCTATTTCGCCTCCGCCGCGCCGCCGGTGCGTTACCCCAATGTTTATGGCATCGACATGCCGACGCGCGCCGAACTCATCGCCACAGGCCGCACCGGCGCCCAGATCGCGGCTGAAATCGGCGCCGATGCGCTGGTGTACCAGAGCATCGAGGCCCTCAAACAGTCGATCACCCGGCTGCGCCCGGATTTGACCGTCTTTGAAGCCTCCTGTTTCGATGGCAGCTATATCACTGGCGACATTGATGATTCTTACCTCGACGCCATCGAGCAAAAAGGCGACAACAAACCCGCCCGCAGCAGCGAAGACGACGGCCCCGCCTCGCAGCAGATGGTGCTGGGCCTCGCCAATGGCGGGGTGGAAGCATGAGCGAACCCGTCGATTACCGCCCCGAAACCCTGGCCGTGCGAGCCGGTCAGGAGCGCAGCCAGTTCGGCGAACATTCCGAAGCCCTCTATCTGACTTCCAGCTTCGTTTTTGACAACGCCGCGCAAGCCGCCCGGCGTTTTTCCGGCGCGGAGGCGGGCAATGTCTATTCCCGCTTTTCCAACCCGACCGTCACCCTCTTTGAAGAGCGTCTTGCCGCCATTGAAGGCGCTGAGGATTGCGTCGCCACGGCGAGCGGCATGGCGGCGATCATGGCGGCGATCATGGCGCACTTGCAGCAGGGCGATCACATCGTCGCTTCCAACAGCCTCTTTGGCGCAACCGTCCAGCTTTTTTCCAACATCCTGACGCGCACGGGCATTACGACCACCTTCGTCAGCCACACCGACCCGGCGGCCTGGGCGGCGGCGATCCGCCCGGAAACGAAACTCTTTTTTCTCGAAACGCCGTCCAACCCGCTGACTGAAATCGCCGACATCGCCCGTCTGGCCGAAATCGCCCACAGTAAAAACATTCTGCTCGCCGTCGACAACTGCTTCTGCACGCCGATTCTGCAAAAGCCGCTCGAACTGGGCGCTGATCTGGTCATCCATTCGGCCACCAAATACCTCGACGGTCAGGGCCGGGTGTTGGGCGGCGCGGTTTGCGGGCCAAAAAAACTGACCGAAGAAGTGTTCAAATTTTTGCGCACCGCCGGGCCGACGCTTTCCGCCTTCAACGCCTGGGTTTTGTTGAAGGGGCTGGAAACCTTGAAAATCCGGCTGGAGGCGCAGACTGCCAACGCCGCCCGCCTCGCCGCCTGGCTCGAAGCCCAGCCGCAGGTGGCGCGGGTTTTTTATCCGGGTCTGGCTTCCCACCCGCAATACGAACTCGCCCGCCGCCAGCAGCGTTCCGGCGGGGCAATCGTGTCTTTCGAGGTCAAGGGCGGACGTGAACAGGCGTGGACGGTGGTCGACCACTGCCGTTTGCTCTCGATTACCGCCAACCTTGGCGACACCAAAACCACCATCACCCATCCCGCCTCCACCACGCATGGCCGCATCACGCCGGAAGCCCGCGCCGCGGCGGGCATCAACGAAGGCTTGCTGCGCGTCGCCGTCGGCCTCGAAGCGGTCGAAGATTTGCAGATCGACCTCGAACGCGGCCTGAAGTTGATTGCCTGACCATGCCGCGCATTGCCGTCGACCGCTTGCAACCCGGCGTTTTTATTTCGCTCGGCGAATTGAGCTGGCTCGAACATCCGTTTTTGCTCAACCGTTTTCGCCTCGTGAGCGACGAGCAGATTCGGGTCTTGCGCAGCCTCGGGCTGGAAGATGTCGAATGGGACCCGGAACGCAGCACGGCCCAGCCCTTGTCCGCCGATAGCGCGGCTGAGGCCGAGACCGAGGTCGATTTTTCGACCCAGGCGCTCGACTCCATGCTCGACGCCAAGCGTTCGCGCAGCGAGCGGGTGCGCGCCCAGCGCGAAGGGCTGGCCCGCTGCGAGCGCCTCTTCGAGCAGGAAGCGAGCGGCATCAGCGAAATCATGCGCGACCTGGGCAGCCGCCCGAACGAAGCCTATGGCCGGGCCAAGAGCACGATTGACCGGCTGGTCGGCGGCCTCCTCAATGCCCAAAGCCTCGCCGTGCATCTCGTCAATATGAAGGTCAGGGAGCCGGGGCCAGCGCACCATGCGATGAACGTTTCTGTCCTCTCACTGCTGCTCGGCAAGGCCGCCCAACTGGGCGAGGAAGAATTGCGCACGATCGGCCTTGGCGCCATGTTTCATGACATTGGCAAACAGGATGTGCCGCCGCGCATCCTGCGCAACCCGCAGCGCCCGCCCGCCGAAGAGCAGTTTTATCAGGCCCACGTCGGTTACGGCATCAAGCAGATTGCGACCATTGCCAACCTGCCGCTGGCCGACAAAAACATCATCGCCTGCCATCACGAACGCTGGGATGGCGAAGGCTTTCCCAACCATCTGACAGCGGCCAAAATCCCCAGACTGGCGCGGCTGGTGGCGATTGCCAACCGTTATGACAACCTCTGCAACCCCTTCGACCCGAAGCTCGCCAAAACGCCCGCCGAGGCGCTGACGGCCATGTTCAAGCTGGAAAAAGACCGCTACGACCCGGAATTGCTGCAACTGTTCGTCAAATCCATCGGCATCTACCCGCC
>JAITWU010000265.1 GCA_031285115.1 Azonexus sp.
TATTGGGGGGCGGCCAGATTATTCTCGCGGCAGGTCCAGTTGATGGGCAAGGCGGTGATGAAGCCCTGGATACCCTTGGGTTCCGTCGGCTTCGCCAATTGCACTTTCTCATTCCACGAATTCAACGTTTCTCCGCGTTCAGCCGCTCGCCAGAACAGGGGATCGAAAGGCATGCGGTACAACAGTCGGCCGCCTTGCGCATGCTGCTCGTAATCCTTGTATTGCCAGGTCGGCCATAGCGAAGCGGGCGGGGGATCGGGGTCGGTCGGTTTCTTGGGTTGGATTTCCGGCCGCGGCACGCTGCGCGGAATGAACCAGAAGGCAGCTTCATAAGATTCAGCATTCTTGGCAGCCACCTTCTGAATTGCCTTCCAAGTCCCCGGCGCTGCCGGGCTATCCAGAATCTCCGCCCCGGCCAGCGCGGGGGCCTTGCGGTTCGCGCTCTTCAAACCGAAATGTTTCTCCCACAGACTGCGCCGCAGTTTATGAATCGCCAGGCCGACGCCAACGGGGTGCACCCCGTCAAGCTTGACCTTAACCTCGGCATCATCCGTGATGATCGCCCCCAGTTCCGAATCGCGCCCGCCGAGCAAGCTGCGGTCGTTGATATTGGCGCTGCCGAGAAACGCCGCCCGGTCGTCGGCGATGATGAGTTTGCTGTGCACGTAAATCTGTTCGGTCACGGGCTGGCCGTTGAGCGTGTCCCAGTTGCGCAGGTTCAACAGGGTCAGGTAGTTTTTCCATTCGTCGCCAACGGCTTCTCGAAACTTTCGGGGGTCCATTTGGCCAACCACCTTCAACGCCGCCGCCTTGTCGATTTTCTTCTCCCGCATCGTCCGGTTGACCAGGATGGCCCGGCGCACGCCGTTGATGAGGCTGTTGTCGCCAAAGACCAGGGAATGCATCGTCAGATGCGTCTGGCTCATGATATTGAGCGTATCGAGCGTGCCTTCCGGGTGCACCGGCAGCACCAGATAGACGTGAAACGGCGTCTTGTCATCGATCGCCCGTTCGATGCGCTCGATGAGAGCCGTGCCGACCGGGTTGATCAGGCGATCCTGCGGCGCGCCCAAGAGGCGCATGGCCTCGACCGTGGCCAGGTTCTTGAGCACGGTCTTGAGATCGGCGACATATTGCGCCCCGGCCGGGTCGCGCAGCACATCGTCGATCTTGTCCCAGCGCAGATGGTCGAGAAAGGCCTCGGGCTTGACCCCGGCGATGCCGAGGGTTGCGGCAAAGCGCTGGTGGGCCGGGCTGCGCGTGAGATCGAGCAGAATGCCCATCGGCCCCGACCAGGCGGCGCTGGTCGGGCCGAAAGCGCCGTGGGCGCTCTGGAAGAATTGCCCTTCGATGTAAAGAAAGTGCTGCGCCCCGACGATCAATTTGAGGATGCCCTTGAGACAGTTGTTCTGGGCCAGCGCCGCCGGTCGGGCGGCGGCGGCCTGTTCGGCGGTCGGTTCGGCCGTGTCGGCGGCGGCCTCGTCGGCCTGCATTTTGATCGGAGCGCTGCGCAGGGCCTGGACCCAGCAGGTGCCGACATGGCCTCGGCCGATGATCGGCGGCGGCGGCAGATGGCGGGCGGGGATGCGCGCTAGGCGCGGCGCCTTGAGGCTTCTCGGGAGTTCCAGGCCGGCCTGTTTGAGCAGGAAGGCGGCTGCCGGATCGCGGTAGCGGGCGAAAGACTTTTCTAGTTGGCGGGCGCTGCCGTTCCAGCGGCGGACGAAGTTCTTGGCAAAATCATAAACGGCCGGGCCTTCAATGCAGCAATGCACGTCTTGCCACGGCATGCGCGGCTGGGTTTTTGGGTCGATGAGGTGGTCGCTGGCGGGCAGGGCGCTGACTTTGTCGAACAGGCGCTGGTAGGGGCTGGATTTGCCGCTGGCGGCGGCGTGGGTGGCGGCAACGATGCTAAAGACGAGGGCTTCGACGAGATGCCGGACTTCGCCCATGAGCCGCGGCGGGAGCAAGGAGATGTCGCCGCCCTGGAGCCAGGCATAGACGGCCGAGACGGCATTGGCGGCGTTGCCGCCCTGGGTGTTGATGATGCCTTTGATGCGTTCGCGAAAGTCTGGCGCGAGCTGGCTCCAGCCCCAGCGGGCGGTGTCTAGCGCGCCATCGACGATTTTGTCCTGGACGGCGGCTTTGATGTCGTCGATGAGATCGATGCGCAAGAAATCGCCAACGGCGGCGGCGGTCGCTTTGGCCTTGTCCACGCCGGTGTGGATGGCGTCGTATGTGCCGGCCATCAGATCGGCCGGCGAAGCGACCCAGGCGGCGCCATCGCGCAGCAGGTCGCCGGGCGTGAAGGCGGCGGCGATGAGTTCGGCGGTGGTGACGCAGTCGCGCAGTTCGACATGGGTGGTTTTATGGATCGGCGGCAGGCAGGAGTTATACACCTCGTTCAAGGCGCGCCAGCCGGCCTTGAGATCGAAGTTGGCGTCGTCGCGTCGGCCGTAAGCGAGGTCGATGCCGCCGACGAAGGTTTTTTGGTGGTCGATGACGATCTGTTTCTGGTGGTGGGAATAGCCGACGGCGGCCGACCCCTGGTCGCTCTGGCCCAGCGCCGGCAGACACCAGGCTTTGCCTTTGGCTTG
>JAITWU010000286.1 GCA_031285115.1 Azonexus sp.
GCCTCGGCCTGACGGCGCGAGGCTTCAAAATCACGGATGGCGGCATCCATCTCGCGCCGCTTGCTCATCAGCGCATCCACATAACCGGACAGCTCGGTTTCCTTTTGCGATCGCTCGGCAAGGCTCGTTTCGAGCACCGGCAATTGGGCTTCGATGTCGAGCTGGCGGGCAACCGCAGCGCGCGCCAGATCTTCCTTGCCGGCGGCGAGCGCCGCTTCGATGGCGGCGTGCAGTTCCTCGTGCTCGCGGTTGAGGTTGAGGTGCTGCTGCTGCGCCAGATGCCGGTTGGCGGTGACTTTGCCGAGTTCGGCGCGCACTTCGTCGGTCAGTTGATCGACTTCACGCGCCGCCTGTTCGAGCACGGCGACGGGCGCTGCGTCTTCCATACGATCCATCAGGGCGTGCGCGCCGCCAGCGATGAGGCGGGCGACACGGGTGCGCAGGCTATCAGTCATGATGCTCCTCCTTGAGAGCTGGGTGACAGGGAGATACGTTGTGCCAACTCGACGAGCCGCTGGGCATTATGGCGCACAACCAGCGGATCGTAAGCGGCAGCCTCGGTGGTCAGCATCTGGCGCAACAGCGTTTCGGCAAGCTGGAGGGCGCGGCGCGTCAGTTGTGCTTCCAGCGCCCTCGCATCTTCCGGCTTTTCCAGACGGGCCGATTGCAGCGCCGCGCCAATGGCCGGAATGTGCTCAAACAGGGTAGCCAGCACTTCCGAATGAGCGCCGCAGTCGTGCTCGATAGCGGCCAGCCGGTCACGCGCCGGACGCGCCAGATCGCGGTGCATCGCCAGCGCCTCGACATAATCGACGCCGCCATCATGCCGACGCTTGAGCATGGCGATGGCTTCACGCAGCTTGTCGCTGAAGGTGGTCGCGCCATCCAGCGGCAGACTGGCAAGCCATTGGTAAAGATCTTCGGGCAGGCGGCCCGAAACGGGGAGCATGGTGGCGTTCGTTTTCATATGAATTCAAATGTATTCAATTGAATTTCGGATGTCAAGCGCCTGTTGTGCGCCCCATCGCGCCCCGCTCCATCGTGCGACTCGCGGCGGCGATTTGACGATGGCCGCGAAAGGCTAACCCCCCTTGCGCCCGAACAGTCCGCGCACGGCTTCCTGCAAATCGGCGGGGAGGACGATGACTTTGGCGTTGTCCTTTTCGCCCATATTTTCCAGCGCCCGGATGTATTTTTCACCGAGGAGGAAAGACATCGGCCCGGCCTGATCGCCGATGGCGGCGGTGACGCGGCGGATGGCCTCGGCTGAGGCTTCGGCCATCATCACCTGGGCGTTGGCGTCGCGCTTCGCTGATTCGAGCCGCGCTTCGGCTTCGAGAATGGCCGACTGCTTGGCCCCTTCCGAGCGCGTGACCACGGCTTTGCGCTCGCGCTCGGCGGCGGCCTGCATTTCCATCGCCTTCTGCATCGAGGCGGACGGCTTGATGTCCTGGATTTCGACCGACTTGACGGTCAGGCCCCAATCGACCGCCTCGTCGGCGATGCTTTCGCGCAGCCGGGCCTTGATTTTGTCGCGCGAGGAGAGCGCCTCGTCCAATTCCATTTCGCCGACGATCGAACGCAGCGTGGTCATGATCAGATTGCGGATGGCCTCGGAAAAATCCGTGACGCCATACACCGCCTTGACCGGATCGGTGACCTTGATGAAAGCGATGGCGTTGGTCAGGATCACCGCGTTGTCGCGGGTAATCACTTCCTGCTCCTGAACATCGAGAATGATGTCCTTGGTCACCAGTTGGTAGGCGATTTTGTCGAGATAGGGGATGACGATATTCAAGCCCGGCTTCAGGGTGCCGTGGTATTTGCCCAGCCGCTCGACAATCCATTCCTCGCCCTGCGGCACGATGCGCACGCCCTTGGCGATGGTGATGGCGACAAAAATCAGAATCGCCAGGGTAACGATAAAACCTGCGCTCATTTTATTGACCTGCCTTTCCAAAAAATCGTTTTACGTCTCGGAAACCGCGGTTTTACCGGCGCTGGAGGCCAGTTCAACCTTGACAAAACTGCCTTCGATGCCGGTCACGCGCACCCGCTCACCGGCGGCGATGGCGGCATCGGCCCGGCAGGCCCATTCTTCCGCCCCCAGCACAGGCCGCTGAAAACGCACCCTGCCGCGTTCAAAAGGGGCGACGGCATTGACCAGGAGACCGATTTCGCCAAGCACGCCGCCATCGGCGGTGCCGACATGGGTTTTCTGAAAACTCCGCTTGAACACCTTGAACCACAGCCAGACCATGAACAGCGAAGCGAGCGTCCAGATCACCAGTTGGGTTGGCAGGGAAAGATCGAAAACCAGCGCCAGCAGCCCGACGATCAACGCGCCAAGACCAAACCAGATGATGAAGAACGAAGGCACCACCAGTTCAGCGACAATCAGCGCCAGCCCGCCAACAATCCAGTACCACCATTCAATTTGCATGAGGCTCTCCGTGGATTCTCCTCTCCCTTGCGGGGAGAGGGTTTTGAATTACTTTTTGGCCGCTCTGGCGGCGGGTTTGCTGGCCGGTTTGGCGGCAGGCTTGGCGGCGGCTTTTCTTGTCGCAGGCCGGGCGGCGGGTTTGGCTGCCGCCGCTTTCGCTTCGCCCGTCGCCGCCGGGGCGCTGGCGGCAGCGGCGACGCTGGCCGTTGCCTGCTCCAGGTGGTCACGCATCTGCTGCATCATCTGCCACGGCCACATGGCGATTTCGGAAACCGACGACGTTG
>JAITWU010000326.1 GCA_031285115.1 Azonexus sp.
GGGCAAGGTCACGCCGCGCAATGGCAAGGGGTCGAACAGGCTGGGCATGGAAGGTCTCCTGATAAAAGGGTTGAAGTGACAGTGGCCGATATTCTCAGATACAAGCCAATACAGGCAAACCCATGCTTTTGAATCGGCCAGCACCTTGCGCGGCAAGGCGCGCTGACGCCTGTTCCGCTTGCCTCTGCTAGACTCCGACGCATGGCCTTGCTTTTGATCATTTTTCTCCCCTTTGTCGGCAGCCTGGGCGCCGCGTTTCTTCCGGCCAATGCCCGCAATGCCGAAGCTTGGCTGGCGGGGATTGTGGCGTTGGCGGTTACCGTGCTGGTTGCTTTGCAGTACCCGCAACTGGCGGTTGATGGCGTTTTGCGTCTGAGCATTCCGTGGTCGCCGACGCTGGGGCTGGATTTTCAATTGCGGATGGATGGCTTCGCCTGGCTGTTCGCCATGCTGGTGGCGCTGATCGGGTTGCTGGTGGTGATTTACGCCCGCTATTACATGTCGCCCGCCGATCCGGTGCCGCGCTTTTTTTCTTTTTTTCTCGCCTTCATGGGCACCATGCTCGGCGTGGTGTTGTCCGGCAATTTGCTGCAACTGGCGATGTTCTGGGAGTTGACGAGCCTCGCTTCCTTCATGCTGATCGCTTATTGGCATCACCGCAGCGATGCCCGCGCCGGGGCGCGGATGGCTTTGATCGTGACCGGCACGGGGGGGCTGGCGCTGTTGAGCGGGGTTTTGCTGATTGGTCATATCGTCGGCAGTTACGATCTCGATGCGGTGCTGGCGGCGCATGAGGCGATCAAGGCGCATCCGTGGTATCCGGCCATTGTCGCGCTAGTGGCGCTGGGGGCGCTGACCAAGAGCGCCCAGTTCCCTTTCCATTTCTGGCTGCCGCACGCGATGGCGGCGCCGACGCCGGTTTCGGCCTATCTGCATTCGGCGACCATGGTCAAGGCCGGGGTTTTTCTCCTCGCCCGGTTGTGGCCGGTGCTGGCGGGCGGCGATTTGTGGTTCTGGCTGATCGGCGGCGCGGGGCTGCTGACGCTGCTGATTGGCGGTTATCTCGCGTTGTTTCAGAGCGATTTGAAGGGCGTGCTGGCTTATTCGACCATCAGTCACCTCGGCCTCATCACCCTGCTGCTGGGCATGAACAGCGAGCTGGCGCTGGTCGCTGCGGTTTTTCACATGGTCAATCACGCCACGTTCAAGGCTTCGCTGTTCATGGCCGCGGGAATCGTCGATCACGAAACCGGAACGCGCGACATCAACCGCCTTTCCGGCCTTTTCCGGGCGATGCCGATTACGGCGACGCTGGCCCTGGTGGCCGCCGCCGCGATGGCGGGGGTGCCGCTGTTGAACGGTTTTTTGTCAAAGGAAATGTTTTTTGCCGAAACCGTCTTTGTCGACCGCCCGGACTGGCAGCGCCTGCTGCTGCCAGTGGCGGCGACGCTGGCCGGGATGTTGAGCGTCGCGTATTCGCTGCGTTTCGTGCATCGCGTTTTTTTCGGCCCGCCCGCCGCCGGTTTGCCGCATCAACCGCACGATCCAGTGCGCTGGATGCTGCTGCCGAGCGCCTTGCTGGTGGCCGCCTGTCTCCTCGTCGGCATTTTTCCCGGCGCGACGGTCGGCCCCTATCTGCGCACGGCGACCGACGCCCTGCTCGGCCCGGCGGCGCCCGAGTACAGTCTGGCCGTCTGGCATGGCCTCAATCTGCCGCTCTATATGAGCGTGACGGCGCTGTTTGGCGGCTTCATGCTCTACCTGCCGTGCATTGGCCGACGCAGCGAGCGGATTCCGCTGCTCGGCGGCATCGACGGCAAAAAGGCGTTCTACGAACTGCTCGTCATGGTGATGAACCGCTCCGGCTGGCTGCTTGGCTATCTGACCTCGGCGCGGCTGCAAACGCAGATTCTGGTCATTTTGCTGGTCGCCGTGGGCGGCAGCGCCTTGCCCTTCGTTGATGGCCTTCTGCAATTCGGCAATGCGCCAATGACCGCGCCTGACCCGGCGTTTGCGCTGTTGTGGATGGTTGGCGCGCTGTGCGCCGTGGCCGCTGCCTGGCAGGCCAAGCTGCACCGGCTGGCGGCGCTGATTCTGGCGGGCGGCGCGGGGCTGGCGACGAGCCTGACTTTCGTCTGGTTTTCCGCCCCCGATCTGGCGCTGACGCAACTGGCGGTGGAAGTCGTCACCGCCATCCTCATCCTGCTCGGCCTGCGCTGGCTGCCGCCGCGCCACGAGCGTTTCCGCGACGGCTTGCCGGAAGCGCCGCGCGCCCATCTGCGCCGCCTGCGCGACGCGCTGCTGGCGCTCGCGGGCGGCGGCGGGCTGGCGGCGCTGACTTACGCCATTTTGAGCCGTCCGGCGGTCGACGGCATCGCCCCCTTTTTCGTCGCCGAAGCCCTGCCGCAGGGCGGCGGGCTGAATGTGGTCAATGTCATTCTGGTCGATTTTCGCGGCTTCGACACCTTTGGCGAAATCACCGTGCTGGCCATTGTCGCCCTCAGCGTGTACGCGCTCCTGCGGCGCTTCCGCCCGGCCCCGGAAAGCCTCGCCCGGCCCGCCCAGCAGCAGCGCGACCCCGGTCTGGCCGCCCTGCTCCCCGCGTCAGGGCAAGAAACAGGGAGTAAGCCGCAGGAAACCCCCTCCGCCCGCCCGCCAGAGGCGAAGGGCCTGTCTGCGCCAGCCGACCTCGGCGCCGACCTGCCGACCGGCTATCTGATGCTGCCCGCCGTGCTGGTGCGCCTGTTGCTGCCGATGGCTCTGCTCATTTCGCTCTTCTTTTTGCTGCGCGGCCACAATGCGCCGGGCGGCGGCTTTGTCGGCGGTTTGGTGTTCGCCACCGCGATCATTCTGCAATACATCGTCGGCGGCACGCAGTGGGTCGAATCGCGGCTGCGCATCCATCCGCTCACCCTGATTGCCTGCGGCCTCCTTGCCGCCGCCGGGGCGGGTCTCTTCGGCGTCTTGGGCGGCGGCGCTTTCCTGACCGCCGAAGCCTGGCATGGCAGCCTGCCGCTCCTGGGCGACATTCACCTGTCGACGGTGTTGCTGTTCGACATCGGCGTCTATCTTCTGGTGATCGGCGCCACCGTGCTGATGCTGGTCGCCATCGCCCACCAGTCGCTGCGCGGCCTGCACCGCGATCCCGGAGGAAACGCCCGATGGAACTGATTTTCGCGCTGGCCGTCGGCGTCATGGCCGGTTCCGGCATTTACCTGATCCTGCGACCGCGCACCTTTCAGGTCATCATCGGCCTCTCGCTGCTCGCTTACGCCGTCAATCTGTTCATTTTTGCGACGGGCCGCCTGCGGCTCGATGCGCCACCCGTCATCAATCCAACGCTTGGCGGCAACCCGGCGCTCTACACCGACCCGCTGCCACAGGCGCTGGTGCTCACCGCCATCGTCATCGGCTTCGCCACCACCGCGCTGTTTCTCGTCGTCCTGCTCGCCGCCCGTGGTTTGAGCGGGACCGATCATGTCGATGGGCAGGAGGCGGAGGGGTGATGTTGCAAGGTGCACAGCTTGCCATTCGCAGCATCCTGTAGAAACATTTCTACATTTCTTTGTCTCCACGAGGCGCGCTCATGAGCATCACCACCTTATCAAGCCGCGAGTTCAATCAAGGGTCCAGCGAGGCCAAGCGGGCCGCCAACAAGGGGCCGGTGTTCATCACCGACCGGGGCAAACCGGCCCATGTGCTGATGAGTTTTGCCGAATACCAGCGCCTCACCGGGCAGCGGCGCAGCATTGCCGATGCGCTCGCCATGCCGGGCGCAGCGGCAGGCGAATTTGCGCCGCCGCGCCTCAATATTGAAATTGCGCCTGCCGATTTCTCATGATGTTTATCCTCGACACCAATGTGATTTCCGAACTCCGCAAAGTGCGCCCCGGCAAGGCTGAGGCCAGAGTCGCGGCGTGGGCGGAAAGCGTCGACGCCGCCAGTCTCTTTGTTTCAGTCATCACCCTCATGGAACTGGAGCTTGGCGTGCTGGCGATCGAACGCAAGGACGCAGCCCAGGGGGCCGTGCTGCGCGCCTGGCTGGAACAGCAGGTCTTACCCGAATTTTCCACCCGCACCCTGCCGATTGATACGGCGGTGGCGCTCCGCTGCGCCCGGCTGCACATACCCGCCAGACAGAGCGAGCGCGACGCGCTCATCGCCGCCACGGCGCTGGCGCATGGCATGACGGTGGTGACGCGCAACATCGCCGATTTCCGGTCGACCGGCGTGGCGATCCTGAATCCGTGGGAGTTTGCGTGAACAAGAAACAGATCAAAGAGCTTGGTTCACCGCGCGGTTTGAGCGGGATAGATCACATCGGAGGACAAGAGAAAGATTCATGAGCGCATTACTGTTACTGTTTTTCTGCATCCTGCTTGGCGTGCTGGTGGCGCGCTTTGCCAAGCCCCCCACGGGCATGGCCCACAGCATCAACTGGTGGGTCATCAATGTCGCCCTGCCCGCCCTGGTGCTGGAGCTGATCCCCGGACTCAGGATTGATGGACGGCTATGGTTTCCCGTGGCGGCCATGTTGCTCACTTTTTTCGGCGCCTGGCTGCTGTTCGCCCTGATCGGCAAAACCCTCGGCTGGTCGCGCGGGCGCATCGGCGCGTTGACGCTGGTATGCGGGCTGGGCAACACCTCCTTCGTCGGTTATCCGATGATGCAGGCGCTACACGGCGACGCCGGGCTGGCGGTAGCGGTGATCGCCGATCAACTCGGTACTTTTCCGCTCCTCGCCTCCGTCGGCGTCGCGGTGGCCTCCATCTACGCAGGCAAGGCGGCGGATGGGCGCAAGATTGCCCGCCGTATTCTCACTTTTCCGCCTTTTCTCGCGGCCCTGGCTGGCATCGCAGTGAACCTGCTCGGTGGCTGGCCCGCCTGGCTGGCGGCGGAACTGCACGCCCTCGGCAGCACCTTGACGCCGCTCGCCTTGTTTTCGGTCGGCTTGCAGTTGCGCTTTCATCTGGGCCGGTCGCAATTGTCAGCGTTGTGCATCGGCCTCTCCTGGAAGCTGGCGCTGGCCCCCCTGTTGGTCGGGCTGCTCGGCTGGACGCTGCGCATAAACGGCTTGCCGCTCACGATCAGCATCCTTGAAGCGGCAACCGGGCCGATGATTTCCGCCGCCATCCTCGCCGATGAATACAAGCTGGAACCGGCGCTGACCAACAGCATGTTGAGCATCGGCATCCTGCTCTCCCTGTTCACCCTGCCGTTGATCAATTTCTTCCTTGGTGGGTGAAATTTTGGCGTCAGCGCAAAAGCAGGGCGGAGGCGACTATCGTCTAAAATCGCCAGGGCATTCGGCGCGTTTTGCTTCATAGAGCGCGGCAACGACAAAAAAGGCAAAGTGACGGAGAAGATCATGGATGATTGGGGGATTGAGTCGTTGGAGTTTATTGCATCGAGGTGATGAAATGAAGATTGAATTTATCCGGCTGAAAAATTTTCGCGCCTTTCGGAATGTGACGCTGAAAAACCTTCCTGATTTCTGCGTATTCATAGGAGCCAATGGAACCGGTAAAACCACACTGTTTTCAGCATTCGGGTTTTTGCGCGACGCCATGTCCACGAATGTCACTGCTGCGCTTGGACGGCTTGGCGGCAGCCGTGGTTTTCAGGAAGTTCGCTCCCGTAATAGCGAAGGGCCGATAGAAATTGAACTGAAAATCCGCGCGGATATTGGCCGTCCGCGAAGTAGTCTTATCACCTACGAATTGGCTATTGATGAAAGGAATGGACGCCCCATCGTCACGCGCGAAGTGCTCAAATACCGGCGCGGAAGCAGTGGACAGCCCTGGCATTTTCTGGATTTCAGCGAAGGGAAGGGCGACGCAGTAACCAATGAAATAGAATCAGTCACTGACGAGAGCCAGTTGCAGCGCGAGCATCAGGTTTTGCGTAGCCCCGATATTTTGGCGATCAAGGGATTGGCGCAGTTTGAGCGTTTTCCCGCCGCCGTTGCCTTGGGGCAGCTTATTGAAAACTGGCACTTGTCGGATTTTCATATCAACCGTGCTCGCCCGGAGCAAGAAACCGGCTATGCGGAACATTTATCCCGCGAAGGGGAAAATCTCGCGCTTGTCATTGAGTACCTGCATAAGCAACATCCAAAGATTTTTGGTCAGATTCTTGAGCGGTTGGCGCATCGCATTCCGGGAATCACAAAAGTTGAATCCAAGCCAACGGAAGAGGGGCGCATCTTGCTCAAATTTCAGGATGGTGCTTTTGAAGATCCGTTTCTGGCTCGATACGTTTCGGATGGCACGATCAAAATGCTCGCCTATCTCGTATTGTTATACGATCCAGCCCCACACCCCTTGCTGTGCATCGAAGAGCCTGAGAATCAACTCTATCCATCCTTGCTGTCGGATTTGGCCGAGGAGTTCCGCGCCTATGCCCGACGTGGAAGTCAGGTTTTTGTCTCAACCCATTCACCAGATTTTCTGAATGCGGTTGAACTGGAAGAAGCTTTTTGGCTGGTGAAATCGGAAGGTTATACGGCGATTTGCCGTGCATCCGATGATGAGCAGTTGCGGGCGCTGATTGATGAAGGCGACAAACTCGGATACCTGTGGAAACAAGGCTTGCTCGAAGGGGCGCATCCCAAATGAAGGAGCTGGTCATTCTTACCGAAGAACTCTCCGCCAAGGATTTGCTTGAAGGTTTGTTGCCGCGCTTGCTTCCTGAGGATTGGATATTTCGTTGCATCTCATACGAGGGCAAGCAGGATCTCGAAAAACGGATGGGATTTGTGTTGCGCGCCTGGAAAAATCCAGAGGCGCGTTTTGTTGTTCTGCGTGATCAGGATTCAGGCGATTGCCGAACCATCAAGGCCGGTTTGCTCCAGCGTTGCCGTGATGCAGGGCAACCGGATGCGCTTATCCGCATTGCCTGCCGGGAGTTGGAGGCTTGGGTTCTCGGCGATTTAATCGCATTTTCAGAGGAATTTTCTGCGCCAGCCGCAGGCAAAGCCGTTGGGAAAGCCAAGTTTCGCAACCCCGATGCGCTGGGCAGCGCCGTCGCCGAACTACGGAAATTTGTGCCGGGCTACCAGAAACGTGATGGCGGTCGGCGGATGGGGAAACGGCTTGACCCCAAGCGAAATATGTCACCCAGCTTTCGCACATTTTGCGACGGGATACTCAGGATCGCTGCATGACCGCCCCCCAATCCCTTATCGCCAACTTCCCTTTCGAGCCGCCGCGCTGGCATTGTCCAGAATATCAAGGTAGCCTGAAATTGACCGAAGGCTGCCGTCCGGCGGGTTATGAAAGTTTCGATAGCGGCCACAACACCCGCCGCGCCGCGCTGGATGCGTGGGCGAAGGCTGTCAATCGGCAGGGTGGCTTTGGTGTTTGGTGTTGTGATGTAGCGTTTGCGCCGGAGCAGATTCAAGACATTCTGGCGACGCATGGCTGAATACGGCGTTAACCCCATGCCCCTGCTCCACCACCTTCCCATCCTGCCCATTCTCATCCCGATGTTGACCGGGACTTTGCTGCTGTTTTCCAGCGACAGCCGCCACGGGCCGCGCATTGCGCTGTCGCTTTTTTCCGTGCTCTTGCAACTGGCGGCGGCGGGGGCGTTGCTGGCGGCGGCGGGGGGCTGGCTGGGGATGCCGTGGCCGGGGAGCATTAGCGTTTATGCGCTGGGCGACTGGGCGCCGCCGTTTGGCATTGCGCTCGTCGCCGACCGGCTGGCGGCGGTGATGTTGGCGCTTACCGCCACGCTGGGTCTGGCGGCGCTCGTCTATTCGATTGCCCGCTGGGAAAAAGCGGGGGTGCATTTTCTGCCGTTGTTCCAGTTTTTGTTGATGGGTTTGAACGGCACGTTTTTAACCGGCGACCTCTTTAATCTCTTCGTTTTTTTCGAGGTCATGCTGGCCGCCTCTTACGGTCTGGCGCTGCATGGCTCGGGCGGGCCACGGGTGCGCGCCGGGCTGCATTACATTGTCGTCAATCTGCTCGCTTCGCTTCTGTTTCTCGTCGCCGCCGCCTTGATGTATGGCGTCACCGGCACGTTGAATCTGGCTGAATTGCCGCCGCGCATCGCCATGCTCGATGCCGCTGACCGCCAGTTGTTCCATGCCGCCGCCGCGCTTCTGGGTGTTGTTTTTCTCATCAAGGCCGCTGCCTGGCCGCTCAATTTCTGGCTGCCGGCAGCCTATGGCAATGCCGTGCCGCCGGTTGGAGCCATTTTCGCCATTTTGACCAAGGTTGGCGTTTATGCCCTGTTGCGGCTGGGCGTGCTGTTTCAGGAAAGCGGCGTCGCGCCGCCGCCGTTTGGCGGCGACTGGGTGTTTTACTGCGGTCTGGTGACGATGGCGGCTGGCACGCTAGGCGTCTTGCAGGCGCAAAAGCTCGATCGGCTGGCGGCGTTTCTGGTCGTCGTCTCTTCCGGCACTTTGCTCACGTCCTTTGGTTTTACCGGCACGCTGCTGACCGGCCCGGCCATTTATTATCTGGTCAGTTCCGTGCTCGGCAGCGGGGCGTTTTTCATGCTCGTTGAAATGGCCGAGCGCAATCGCCAGCAGGGCGCGGATTTTCTCGCCATCAGCCAGGAGGCTTTCGGTGTCGAAGCGGCGCATCACGATTCGGAACATCCGGACGAAATGGTCGGCGTCGCCATTCCGGCGGCGATGGTTTTTCTCGGCCTCGCCTTTGTCGCCTGCGTCTTGCTGCTGACGGGACTGCCGCCGCTATCGGGCTTTGTCGGCAAATTCGCCCTCCTCGGCGCTTCGCTCGCTTCGCTGCCGCAGGCTTCCGTGCTCCATGTCGGGCTGTATATCAGCGCCCTGGTGCTGTCCGGCATGGCTGGCTTGATTGCCATGTCGCGCCTCGGCATCCGCGTTTTCTGGGATATGGAGCGCTTGGCGCCGCATCTGCAATGGCTCGAAGCCGGGCCGGTCGCGGCGCTCTTGCTGCTCTGCCTGTGGCTGGCGCTCGCGCCGGAGGCGATGATGGCCTACGCCGCCGCCGCTTCCGATTCGCTCTACGACGCGGGGGCTTATATCCGCGCCGTCATGCCCCAGACGCCGCTAACGCCATGATCCGAAACCGGAAACTGCCGCTCATGGAAATCACGCTGCTCGCCGTGTGGCTGGTGGTCAATGAGTCGCTGGCCCTGCACCAGTGGCTGCTCGGCGCGCTGTTTGCGCTGCTGGCGGGACGGCTGGCGCGGGCGCTGCGCCCGCATGAGGCGAGGCCGCGCCGCCTCGATGTGGCGCTCCTCTTGTGCTGGCATGTCTTCTGCGATGTGGTGCGCTCGAACATCGCGGTCGGCCAGATCATCCTCGGCGCAACAAGGCAGCAGCCGAAAGTCGGCTTCATGGAAATTCCGCTCGATTTACGCGACCCGCACGGACTGGCGGCGCTCTCCATCATCATCACCGCCACGCCCGGCACCGTTTTCGCGGGCCTTGACCCGGCCACGAATGTACTGACCCTGCACGTCCTCGATTTGCAGGACGAAGCCACCTGGCTGCGCACCATCAAAGACCGCTACGAACGCCCGCTGATGGAAATTTTCAACGATGAAGCGTCTGGCTGACAGCGACCTATTCACCCGGCAAACAGGAATGACACCATGACGAGTAACCAACAACGCGCCGCCCTGCAACGCCAAATCTGGCAAATCGCCAATGATGTGCGCGGCGCGGTGGATGGCTGGGATTTCAAGCAATATGTTCTTGGCGCTCTTTTTTATCGCTTCATCAGCGAGAACTTTGCCAGCTATCTCGAAGGGGGCGATGACAGCATCCACTACGCCGAATTTTCCGATAAGGTCATCCCCTCGGAAATCAAAGACGACGCCATCAAAACCAAAGGCTATTTCATCTACCCCAGCCAACTCTTCGCCAATGTGGCCGCCAGCGCCAACACCAACGAAAGCCTGAATACCGATCTGGCTCGCATCTTTTCCGCCATCGAAAGCTCGGCCAATGGCTACCCTTCTGAGCGCGACATCAAAGGGCTGTTTGCCGATTTCGACACCACCAGCAACCGCCTCGGCAACACCGTGGCCGACAAAAACACCCGCCTTGCCGCCGTGCTCAAAGGCGTCGCGGGATTGGATTTTGGCGAATTTGAAGACAGCCACATTGACCTGTTTGGCGATGCCTACGAATTCCTTATCTCCAATTACGCCGCCAATGCCGGTAAATCCGGCGGCGAATTTTTCACGCCGCAGCATGTTTCCAAGCTGATTGCACAGCTCGCCATGCACAAGCAAACCAGCGTCAACAAAATTTACGACCCGGCTTGCGGCTCCGGCTCGCTACTGCTGCAAGCCAAAAAGCATTTCGACAACCACCTTATTGAAGAAGGTTTTTTCGGCCAGGAGATCAACCACACCACCTACAACCTGGCGCGGATGAACATGTTCTTGCACAACATCAATTACGACAAGTTCAATATCCAACTGGGCAATACCCTGATCGCGCCGCATTTTGGCGATGAAAAACCCTTTGACGCCATCGTCTCCAATCCGCCCTATTCGGTGAAGTGGATAGGCGCGGACGACCCCACACTCATCAACGACGACCGCTTTGCTCCGGCAGGCGTGTTGGCGCCCAAATCCAAGGCCGACTTCGCCTTTGTGCTGCACGCATTGAGCTATCTCTCCAGCAAAGGCCGCGCCGCCATTGTCTGCTTTCCCGGCATCTTTTATCGCGGCGGCGCGGAGCAGAAAATCCGCCAATATCTGGTGGACAACAACTATGTCGAAACGGTGATTTCACTCGCGCCCAACCTGTTTTTTGGCACCACCATTGCCGTCAATATTCTGGTGCTCTCCAAACACAAAACCGACACCAAAACCCAATTCATTGATGCCAGCGGACTATTCAAGAAAGAAACCAACAACAATATCCTGACGGACGCGCATATCGAACAGATTATGCAAGCGTTCGATAGCAAAACCGATGTGGAACATTTCGCCAAATCGGCAACCTTTGAAGCCATCGCCGCCAACGACTACAACCTGTCAGTCAGCAGCTATGTCGAAGCTAAAAACGACCGTGAGGTGGTAGACATCACCGCGCTCAATGCCGAGATAACCCGCATCGTGGCGCGACAGACGGAATTGCGGACGCAGATTGATGCGATTGTGGCGGACTTGGAAGGGCAAAGCGCATGACCCGCAAGAAGCGTCCCACAAGAAAGGAAATAACTATCGCCAGTTCCTCGGCGGCGGAATATCTGACCTTTATCGCAGCAACAGGCGATGATCCGCAATCGGTCGAAATGCGTTATCAAGACGAGAATATCTGGCTGACGCAGAAGATGATGGCAACGCTTTACGGGATTACGGTTCCGGCCATCAATCAGCACCTCAAACGGATTTTTGAAGATAGCGAACTCGAAACAGGCGCAGTTATTAAGCAATACTTAATAACTGCCGATGACGGGAAAACCTACACCGTCAACCACTACAACCTGCAAGCCATCATCGCCGTTGGCTTCAAGATCAACAACGAACGTGCGGTGCGTTTCCGCAAATGGGCGGGGCAGATTGTCAAGGACTACACCATCCAAGGCTGGACGATGGATGTGGAGCGGCTCAAAAAAGGTCACAAATTCACCAACGAATTCTTTGACCGGCAACTGGAATACATCCGTGAAATTCGCCTGTCGGAGCGAAAGTTCTACCAGAAAGTCACGGATTTATATGCCACCGCCTTCGACTACGACGCCAGCGCCCAGACCACGCGGGATTTCTTCGCGCTGGTGCAAAACAAAATGCACTGGGCTGTACATCGTCACACCGCCGCCGAAGTCATCGTTGCGCGCGCCGATGCCAACAAAAATCACATGGGGCTGACGCATTGGGAAGCCGCGCCCGGCGGCAAGATCGTCAAGTCCGACGTATCCGTAGCCAAAAATTATTTGAACGCGCAAGAAATGGACTATCTGGAGCGGATCGTCTCCCTCTATCTGGATTTTGGCGAGTTTCAGTCCATGCGCAAAATTCCCATGTCCATGCAGGATTGGGCACAACGACTCGATGGCTTCCTGGAGTTTAACGGTAACGAAATCCTGACCGGCCCCAGCAAAATTTCCCACGAACAAGCCAAACTCCACGCCGAAACCGAGTTTGAGAAATACCGCATCGTGCAAGATCGCTTGTTCGAGAGCGATTTTGACCGCTTCATGGCACTGGAGGCGGAAATCACACAACTCGAACCGAAGGATGGGAAACAACCATGAACCAGACAGACAGCCGAAAAATCAAGCTCTTTGAATCCCGCGAAGTTCGCACCGAATGGGATGCGGACAATGAAAAATGGTGGTTCTCGGTTGTGGATATTGTCGCCGTGCTGACCGAGAGCATCGACCCGCAAGCCTATTGGCGCAAGCTGAAACAGCGCCTCAAGGACGAAGGCAATGAAACCGTGACAGATTGTCACGGGTTGAAGATGCGCGCCGC
>JAITWU010000381.1 GCA_031285115.1 Azonexus sp.
TGTTCAAGAGCCAGCCGGTGACGCCGATGCTGCCGATGATCCAGGCTAGCGTGCCGAGCAGGAGGCGCAGCCGCAGGGAGCGGCGGAAAGAGCCGGGGGTGATTTTCATGCCGAATCACGCAGCCGGTAACCGAGGCCGCGCACGGTTTCGATCATTTCCGGCGGCAGTTTTTTGCGTAGTCGGGCGACGAAGACTTCGATGGTGTTGGAGTCGCGGTCGCTGTCGTAAGCGTAGATATGCTCGGCGAGTTCGGTGCGCGAGACGACTTCGCCGCGCCGGTGCAAAAGATAGGTGAGGACGCGGAGTTCGTGGCTGGTCAAGGTCAGCGGCTGACCGTCGAGATGGGCGCGGGCGCTGCGCGTGTCGAGCGTCAGCGGGCCGCAGGTGAGTTCGTTGGCGGCTTGCCCGCCAGCCCGGCGGATGAGGGCGCGCAGGCGGGCGAGCAATTCTTCCATGTGGAAGGGCTTGGGCAGGTAATCGTCGGCCCCGGCGTCGATACCGGCCACCCGCTCGTGCCATTCGCCGCGCGCCGTCAAAATCAGCACCGGCAGGTTGCGCCCGGCGGCCCGCCATTGGCGCAGCACGCTCAAGCCATCGAGCAGCGGCAGGCCAAGGTCGAGAATGGCGGCGTCGAACGGTTCTTCCTTGCCGAGATGCAGGGCGTCGCGGCCATTGTCGACGGCGTCGGCGACGTAACCGGCGTCCATGATGCTGCGTTCCAGTTGCTGGCGCAGGGTCGGTTCGTCTTCGACAATGAGAATTCGCATGATTTATTCCTCAGCGGCGATATTTTTTGCCGCGCTCGGCAATCAGCGAAGCGTCTTTGGCGTCGATCAGCAGCTTGCGGACGCCACCGTTCGGGGCCAGCATTTTGACTTTATAGACCCAGTAACCCTGATCGCTCTCCAGTTCGACTTCGAGCACGTCGCCAGGATATTGCGGGCGGATGCGTTCGAGCACCACGCGCAGCGGCAGGATGTCCCCGGCAGCCATCGCCCGGCGGGCCATTTCGTGATCGCGGCGGTCATCGGCGTGAGCGCCGGTAGCGAGGGCGGCGGCGGTGAGGCAGGTCAGTAGCAATTTGCGCCAGGCCATCGTGGCTCCTTTCATCGGAAACCTGCTGTCAGACGGGAAAGATACTGCCCCGGCCAAGATGAATATGAGGTGAACAGGGCTTTCAGATTGAGTTCAGACAAGGTTTGCCATAGTGCCAACCGTCGCCCGACTCATTGGAGAATTACTGTGAAACACAAGCTCATCCTTTCTCTCGCTTTTTCCGCGCTTACCGCCTTGTCGCTCACTGCCCAGGCTGGCCCCATCGACACCCAACTGGCCGGGTACAAAGCGGCGGCGCAGGCGGCGGACGCCAAATTTACCGCTTTTTCAGCAGAACGCGGCAAAGCCTTCCACAACCGCGCCTTTGGCGGCGGCAAGCCGGATACCCCGGCCTGCGCCAGTTGCCACAACGAAAACCCGCGCGCTGCGGGTCTTGCGCCGACCGGCAAGGTGATCGAACCAGTCGCCCTGTCGGCGACGCCTGGCCGCTACGCCGACCCGGCCAAGGTCGAAAAATGGTTCAAGCGCAATTGCCAGGAAGTTCTTGGCCGCGCCTGCTCGCCGCAGGAAAAGGGCGACTGGCTGAGTTATATGGTTAGCCAGTAACCGCCCCCGCACACATCAAGGAGAACCCGATGAAAACCAAATACCATCCGCTGCGCCCCGTCATCTTCGCCGGTCTGACGCTGGCTGCTTCGGCGCTGTTGTGGACGCAGGCCATCGCCGATGGCAAGCACTTCTTCCCGCCGGTGGCCGACGCCAAGGTCAAGGAAGAATGCGGCAGTTGCCACATGGCTTTTTCGCCCGCCATGCTGCCCGCCCGTTCCTGGCAGAAGATGATGGGCGACCTCGGCAATCATTTCGGCGACGACGCTTCGCTCGCCCCCCAACTCAACGCCGAGATTACCGATTACCTGGTGCGCAACGCCGCCGATGCCAACAACGGTCGCTACGGCAGCAAACTGATGCGCGGCCTCTCAGCCACGAGCGCCCCGCTGCGCATCACCGAACTACCGAAGTGGCAGCGCGAACACCGCGAAGTGCCCGCCTGGGAATGGCGGCACAAAGAAGTCCGCACCAAAGCCAATTGCCTCGCCTGCCATGTGGACGCCGAACGCGGCTATTACGACGATGACTGAAATAACCGAGCGCCCCCTTATTACCCCGGCCCTTGAATATGCCGCGAGAAAGCCCCTCGCCCCCTTGGGGGGCGAATGGCGGGGTTTCGCAAAGCACTGCTTTGCGCCGCCTGAGCGGGTTCGCCATGCAGGGCGAACCCCGGAGAGGGGTTGGGGTGAGGGGGTGAGCATTCAGGGGCTGGGTTAATCGCTTTTTATTGATTGAAGGAGAGTCACCATGAAAAAAACCACTGCTTTCGTTTTATCCGTCGTTCTGTCAGGCGTGTATGCCGCCATCACCGTTTTCACGCCCGCCGTCGCCGAAACGCGGCAGAGCGTCGGCTGGCTGCCGATCCCCAAACTGGTCGAGCGTCTCGAAGCCAAGGGCTATCACGATGTCGAGAAAATCGAACGCGAAGGCGGTCGTTACGAAGTCCGCGCCACCAACCGCGACGGCGAGCGGGTCAAACTCTACCTCGACCGGCAAACCGGCGAACAGGTCGAGCGCCAGCGTGATCGCCGCTACAGCAACAACAACGACTGCAACAAACGCCGCTGCCGCGACGATCAGCCGGGCAGCCCGGCAACACCACCCGACCGTCCGGCCAAACCGGCGGCGGCGCAGGGTGGCGCTTGAGGGGCGCGACATGAAGCGCCGGGCGATCGCCGTTCCGTTGAACAATCGGACACACTGGGACATCTGTCTGAGCTTTATGCAAAACAGCGACCCCGGCGCGCTCATCCCCTTGACCGAACGAGGGAGAGGAGAGCGGCCCTTGTCGCCGCTCGACCCCGCATCCCCAGCCCCTCTGCCTCAAGGGGCGAGGGAGCAAAACCGCCGCTGTGAAAGCGTTTTGTGACATCCTCAAAGGTTTTTTCAACCCTTCAACCTTCCGGAGAAATCACCATGAACCTCCTCCTCTCCGCCATCGCGGTGATTGTCGCGCTCGTTTGGGGGCTTGACGTCGCCACCACGAATTTCCCCGCCGCCGCCCATCCACTGTGGATTGCCCGGCAGGAAGGCATGTTGCTCACCGGCCTGTTATCCATCGCCATGATGTCGCTGGCGATGCTGCTCTCGACCCGTCCCGTCTGGCTGGAAAAGCCGCTCGGCGGCATGGATCGCATCTATCGCGCCCACAAATGGGCCGGCATCCTGGCTGGCGTGCTGGCTATTGCCCACTGGCTCATCAAAGAATCGGGCAGTGTCGTCAAAGCCCTCGTCGGCACTGCCGGGCGGCTCCCTAAAGGCGACTTCGCCAACTGGTACAACAACCTTCGCCATCTTGCCGAAGACATGGGCGAATGGGCCTTTTAC
>JAITWU010000413.1 GCA_031285115.1 Azonexus sp.
CACGACATCCAACTGTTCGATCTGTACGCCGGAAAAGGCATCCCCGAAAACAAAAAAAGCCTTGCTTTCCGGGTGGTTATGCAAGATACTCAACGTACTTTGTTGGATTCAGAAGTGGATGCTGCAATGCAGCAACTGGTGTCCTGTCTCGAACAGGCGTTCGGTGCCCAACTGCGTGCCTGATGGAAGAAAGATGACGCTCACCAAAGCCGAACTCGCCGACCTGCTTTTTGAAAAAGTCGGCCTCAACAAGCGTGAAGCCAAGGATATGGTCGAAGCCTTTTTCGAGGAAATCCGCAATTCCCTCGAAACCGGCGATGGCGTCAAACTCTCCGGCTTCGGCAATTTTCAGTTGCGCGACAAACCCCAGCGCCCTGGCCGCAATCCCAAGACCGGTGAAGAAATTCCCATTACCGCGCGGCGCGTCGTGACCTTTCACGCCAGCCAGAAACTGAAGTCGGACGTTGAGCTTGCCCTCGATGGAACTGCGGCCTAAAACTTCCGCTGGCGAGGAATTGCCTCCCATTCCCGCCAAACGCTATTTCACCATCGGTGAAGTCAGCGAGTTGTGCGGCGTCAAGCCGCATGTGCTGCGCTATTGGGAGCAGGAGTTTACCCAGCTAAAACCCGTCAAGCGTCGTGGTAACCGGCGCTACTATCAGCATCACGAAGTGTTGCTGGTGCGCCGTATTAGAGAATTACTTTATAATCAAGGCTTTACAATAAGCGGCGCGCGTAACCGGTTAGAAGACGGCGCTCTATCCGGCGGTGTTGTCGAGATGGAAAACGAGGCTATGCAAAAGCCAGCCATCAGTTTGCGCCAGGAATTGCAATCAGTGATCGAGATGTTACGGCTTTGAGCCAGGCTGATTTCAGGTATAATTAAAAACTTGTCGGGGCGTAGCGCAGCCTGGTAGCGCACTTGCATGGGGTGCAAGGGGTCGCGAGTTCGAATCCCGCCGCCCCGACCAAATGAACCAAGCAAATAAAAAAACCGGCCAAGGCCGGTTTTTTTATTTGATCTTGTTGATTTATATGGCCGAACCGATTAAATTCTCAACACCATTAACGTTAAGGAGGTAATCATGGATTTGACCACTATGTCCGCTGCCCAATTGCGTGATTTGCAACTGCGCATTCCCGCTGAATTGAAGCGCCGTGAATCGCAGGAAAAGCAGGAAATTCTCAATCGCGCCCGCGCTCTGGCCAAGGCCAGCGGCTATACCCTTGAGGATCTGCTGGGCAAGGAAAGCAAGATAAAAGCCGGTTCGGGCATCAAGGTTCGTATTAAATATCGTCACCCCCAGAATCCTTCGCTGGAATGGACTGGCCGCGGGCGCAAGCCGAAATGGGTCGAAAGCTGGCTGGCCAACGGCGGCACGCTGGAAGCTCTGCTGGTTTGATTAATGCGTATTCTGCTCAGTAACGACGACGGTTATTTTGCCCCGGGCCTTGCCGTTCTGGCCGCTGCGCTGGCCGGTCTGGGTGAGATTACCGTTGTCGCGCCTGAGAAGAATCGCAGCGCCGCCAGTAATTCACTGACCCTGGATCGACCGCTGTTTCTGCGGCAGGCAGACAGCGGTTTTTATTATGTCAATGGTACGCCGAGCGATTGCGTCCATCTGGCGGTGACGGGGATGCTGGACCAATTGCCGGACATTGTGGTTTCCGGCATCAATCACGGCGCCAATATGGGCGACGACACCATTTATTCAGGGACTGTCGCGGCGGCGACCGAAGGTTATCTCCTGGGTTTGCCGTCGATTGCCATTTCACTGACCAGTTTCGCGGGGCGTCATTACGCAACGGCGGGGCAGGTGGCGCGTGAATTGGTCGGGCGATTCATTCGTGATCCCATCCGCCATCCGGTATTGCTCAATGTCAATGTGCCGGATATTCCTTGCGATCAATTGCAGGGCATGGAAGTGACCCGTCTCGGGCGGCGGCACAAGGCCGAGCCGGTCGTCAAAATGCTTTCGCCAAGGAATGAAACGGTATTCTGGATCGGCGCGGCGGGTGCTGCCGCTGATGCCGGGCCGGGGACGGATTTCAACGCCATCGAACGGGGCTGCGTCTCGGTCACGCCCTTGCAGATTGATTTGACGCATACCGCGCAATTGGACGCCGTGCGTCACTGGATGAAGTGATCGAACGGTGTTGCACGGCATCGGCATGACCTCGCAGCGAACGCGGACGCGGATGGTCGAGCGGCTGCGTGAAAAAGGCATCCGCAACGAAGCGGTGCTGGCGGCGATGAATGCCGTGCCGCGCCACATCTTTGTCGAAGAAGCCCTGGCCTCGCGGGCCTACGAAGATAACGCGCTGCCCTTGGGCCTGGGCCAGACCATTTCGCAGCCCTATATCGTGGCGCGGATGATCGAATTGCTGCTCGACGGGCGGCCAGCGCTCGGCAAAACCCTCGAAATCGGCGCTGGTTGCGGTTATCAGGCCGCCGTTCTGGGGCAGTTGACGGGCGAAGTCTACGCCATCGAGCGCCTTGCCCCCTTGCTGGAAAAAGCCAAGGCCCATATGCGCGCCTTGCAGCAGTTCAATGTCCGTTTGAAACACGCCGATGGTCAAATGGGATTGCCGGAAGCCGCCCCCTTCGATAGCATCATCGTCGCGGCGGCCGGTTTGCGGGTGCCGCCGACACTGTTGCAGCAACTGGCGCCGGGTGGCCGCCTGGTGTTGCCGGTGGGCGCGACGGAACAGCATCTCAGTTTGATCGAACACAGCTCTCAGGGATTTGTCGAAAAGCGGCTCGATGCCGTCCGGTTTGTCCCGCTTCTCGCAGGAACACAATGAATCGAATCTATCCTTTGCTCTTGTCTGGCGTCGTTGTCCTGCTGGCCGGTTGTTTCAGCCAGCCGCCAGCGCCCGCCGTCGATCGCAGTTCGACCGAGGCGAGAAGCGCGGCCCAGCCGCAACTGACGGGACCGGGTTATTACACGGTCAAGCGGGGCGACACCCTGTACCGCATTGCCATGGATCACGGTCAGGATTACCGCGACATCGCTGGCTGGAACTTCATCACCGATCCCAATTCGATCAAGGAAGGGCAGGTTTTGCGGGTCGTGCCGCCAGCGCCTGCCGCCAGTGAGAATAGCGGCGCGGTGGTGGCGTCGCCGGTCGGCGTCAGCGGCGTCGAGACACGCCCGCTCAATGCGCCGCCCGCAGCGGCAGCGCCGGACAATGGCCTGAAGCGCGAGCCGCGGGTGGGCAAGGAGCCGTATTCGGACGAAGCCTATGCCCGCTTGAGCCGTCCGGCGGATGCGTCGCCGCCGGGCGAGAGTAAACCGCCAGCCGCCGCGCCAACAGCCCCGATAGCGGCGGCAGCGGCGGCAGCGGCGAGCGGCCCGGACGACGTGCCGTGGCTCTGGCCCGCCGCTGGCAAGGTCGCCGCCGCATTCGGCGAAGCCGGTAACAAGGGGGTCGATATTGTCGGCAAGGCGGGCGACCCGGTCATTGCCGCCGGTGACGGCAAAGTCGTCTATGCCGGTAACAGCCTGCCCGGCTATGGCGAACTGGTGATCGTCAAGCACAACGCCACCTTCCTCTCGGCCTACGCCCACAACCGCAAAATTCTCGTCAAGGAAGGCCAGCAGGTCAGCCGTGGCCAGAAAATCGCTGAAATGGGCAATACCGGAAGCAGCGCCGATTCGATCAAGCTGCACTTTGAAATCAGAAAGCAGGGCAATCCCGTCGATCCCGCGCTCTATCTGCCAAAAAGATGAGCCGGGCGGACGATAGTTTTGATGAACTGGATTTGGCGGGTGAGCCGGATGCCGCCCCGCCATCCGAGAGCGAAGGCGAAACGGCGACGCCCGAATTCGAGTTGCTCGAAGACGTTACCCAGCTTTATCTCAACGAAATCGGCGCCAAGCCGCTCCTGACGCCGGAAGAAGAACTGGCCGCCGCCCGCCGCGTGCGGGAAGGCGATTTCGCGGCGCGGCAGATGATGATCGAGCACAACCTGCGGCTGGTCGTCAATATTGCCAAGCACTACCTCAATCGCGGCATTCCGCTGCTCGATTTGATCGAAGAAGGCAATCTCGGCCTCATTCACGCCCTCGAAAAATTTGATCCCGAGCGGGGTTTTCGTTTTTCCACCTATGCCACCTGGTGGATTCGCCAGAGCATCGAGCGCGGCATCATGAACCAGTCGCGGACCATCCGCCTGCCGGTGCATGTGGTCAAGGAAATCAATATTGTGCTGCGCGCCATCCGCCACCTCGAATCGGCGGAAAACCGCGATGTCACAGTGAAGCGCGTAGCGGCCCTGCTCGATCGCCCGGTTGAGGATGTCCGGCGCATTCTCTCGCTCAACGAGCACATCGCTTCGCTCGATGCGCCGCTCGAAATCGACCCCAACCACACGATGGCCGAATTCATCCCTGACGATGACGGCGGCGACCCGGAAAGCCTCTTGCAGTCGAGCGAAATCGGCAGTTTGCTCAACGACTGGCTGAGTCAACTCAACGAACGCCAGCGCCTCGTCATCGGCCGCCGCTATGGCCTCAACGGCATCGAGGTAGCGACGCTCGACCAGATCGCCAGCGACCTCGACCTGACTCGCGAACGGGTGCGGCAGATCCAGCTGGAGGCGCTCGACAGCCTCAGAAAGATCATCAAACGCGGCAACATCAGCCGCGATTCGCTGCTTTAATCGTTGGCGGCGTTGCTCCGCCGCTGGCGCAGCGCTTCGGCCAACTGGAAGACCGCCATCGCGTAAAAGCTGGAGCGGTTGTAGCGGGTGATGACGTAGAAATTCTCGAAGCCGAGCCAGTATTCCGTCGCTTTGCCGGGTGAAACGAGGTCGATCAGCGCCACTTTGGCTTGTGGTTCGGCGCTGGTTACGATGCCCTGTTCCTGCAATTCGCTGACTGGCAAACTCGGGCGGATGCCCGCTGCGAGCAGGGCCGGGGCGGGTTCGCCGGGCAGGGTGGCGGGCGTGGCGACCGGTTGACCGGCTTGCCAGCCGTGTTGTTCGAGAAAATGGGCGACGCTGCCGATGGCGTCCTCGACGCTGGCGGAGAGGTCGATGCGCTCATCGCCGTCGAAATCGACGCCGTAGCGCCGCTGGCTGCCGGGCATGAATTGCGGAATGCCGATGGCTCCGGCGAAGGAGCCTTTGACGGCAAGCGGCTTGAGGCCGTTTTCGCGGGCCAGCAGCAAAAATTGTTCGAGTTCGGTGCGGAAAAACGCGGCCCGCGGCGGGTAGTCGAAAGCCAGCGTGGCGAGCGCCTCAAGCACGCCGAAGCTGCCGGTGTTGCGGCCATATTCGGTTTCGACGCCGATGATGGCGACGATGATTTCCTCCGGTACGCCGTAAAAAACGCGGGCGCGGGCGAGCGTCGCCGGGTTTTCCCGCCAGAAACGCAGGCCGTTTTTGATCCGCCGCTCATTGACAAAGCGGGGCCGGTAGCGTTCCCACGAGCGTTGCTGCGGCGTGGCGGGCGGCAGGATGAGTTGCAGCACCCGTTGATTGGG
>JAITWU010000029.1 GCA_031285115.1 Azonexus sp.
GCCTCGCTGCTCGACGAGGCGACCGCCGCCGCCGAGGCGATGACGATGGCGCGGCGTGTTTCCAAATCCGCCGCCAACCGCTTTCTCGTCGATGCCGCCTGTTTTCCGCAAACGATTGATGTGGTCAAAACCCGCGCCGCTTATTTCGGCTTTGAGGTTGTCGTGGCCGATGCCGCCAGTGAGCAGAATGGGGAATTTTTCGGCGCCTTGCTGCAATACCCGGATGACAAGGGCGAGGTCGGCGACTGGAGCGCCATCATCGCCAATCTCAAGGCCAGGGGCGCGACGGTTGCCGTCGCCACCGACCTGATGGCGCTGGTGCTGCTCAAATCGCCGGGTGAGATGGGCGCTGACATTGCGCTTGGTTCGAGCCAGCGTTTCGGCATTCCGCTCGGCTTTGGCGGCCCGCACGCGGCCTTTTTCGCCACCCGCGAAGCCTTTGTCCGCCTCATGCCGGGGCGCATCATCGGCGTCTCGAAAGACGCGCGCGGCAAAACCGCCTACCGCATGACTTTGCAGACGCGCGAACAGCATATCCGGCGCGAAAAGGCCAATTCCAACATCTGCACGTCGCAGGTGCTGCTCGCCAACATGGCCGGGATGTACGCCGTTTATCACGGCCCGGCGGGGCTGCGCGTCATCGCCGGGCGCATTCACCGGCTCACGGCCCTGTTTGCCGAAAGTCTGCGGGAACAGGGGGGCAAGACGCTAGCCCGGCATTTTTTCGACACCGTGCAGCTCGATCTCGGCGAGCGCGCCGAGGCGGTTTACCGCGCGGCGCAAACCGCCGGTTACAACCTGCGCCGTGTTTCAGCGACCGCGCTCGGCTTCTCGTTCGACGAAACGACGACGCGCCAGGACATCGCCGCCCTGCTCCATATCATCACCGGCAACGCGCCCGATCTGGCAAGCCTCGACGCCCGCCTCGCCACCGCCGACCCGACGCTGCCGCCAACGCTGGAGCGCCGCGACGCCGTGCTCCAGCACCCCGTGTTCAACCGCCATCACACCGAACACCAGATGCTGCGCTACCTCAAATCCTTGCAAAACAAGGATCTGGCGCTCGACCATTCAATGATTTCGCTCGGTTCCTGCACCATGAAGCTGAACGCGACGAGCGAGATGATTCCCGTCACCTGGCCGGAATTCGGCGGTCTGCATCCGTTTGCGCCGCCCGAACAGGCCACGGGTTACCGCGAGATGATCGAGAGCTTGAGCGACTGGCTCAAAATCATCACCGGCTTTGACGCCATCTGCATCCAGCCCAATTCCGGCGCCCAGGGCGAATATGCCGGGCTGGTCACGATCAACCGCTACCACGCCAGCCGGGGCGAAGGGCGGCGCAATGTCTGCCTGATCCCCAAATCGGCGCACGGCACCAACCCGGCCACGGCGCAAATGGCGGGCATGAAAGTCGTCGTCGTCGATTGCGACGCCGACGGCAATATCGACGTCGCCGACCTCAAAGCCAAGGCCACGGCGCACCGGGACGAACTCTCCTGCCTGATGATCACCTACCCCTCGACGCACGGCGTTTTTGAAGAAGCCGTGCGCGACATCTGCGCCTTCATCCATGCCAACGGCGGCCAAGTGTATATGGACGGGGCCAACCTCAACGCCCAGGTCGGCCTCACCTCGCCCGGCTTCATCGGCGCTGACGTGAGCCACATGAACCTGCACAAAACCTTCGCCATCCCGCACGGCGGCGGTGGCCCCGGCATGGGGCCGATCGGCTTGAAAGCCCACCTCGCCCCCTTCATGCCCAATCACGCCGTCGCCCCGGTCGATGGTCCGGATGTTGGCAAAAGCATCGGCCAGGGCGCGGTATCCGCCGCGCCCTTCGGTTCCGCCTCGATCCTGCCCATTTCCTGGATGTACCTCGCCATGCTGGGCGGCCCCGGCGTCAAGAAGGCGACTGAAATCGCCATTCTCAACGCCAACTATGTCGCCACCCGCTTGCAGGATCACTACCCCGTCCTCTACACCGGCCAAAACGGGCGCGTGGCGCATGAGTGCATCATCGACATCCGCCCGCTCAAAGCGACGACCGGCATCGCCGAAATCGACATCGCCAAGCGCCTCATGGACTACGGCTTTCACGCCCCGACGGTATCCTTCCCGGTCGCCGGGACGATCATGATCGAGCCGACCGAATCGGAATCGAAAGCCGAACTCGACCGCTTCATCGCCGCCCTCATCCACATCCGCGAAGAAATCCGCCAGATCGAAAACGGCGTCTGGCCCGCCGACAACAACCCCCTCAAAAACGCCCCCCACACCCAGGCCGACATCATGGCCGCCGACTGGCAACGCCCCTACAGCCGTGAAGAAGCCGTTTTTCCGCTGCACTGGGTGGCGGAAAACAAATTCTGGCCGAGCGTAAACCGCATTGACGATGTCTATGGCGACCGCAACCTCAATTGCGGCTGCCCGGCAGTGGCGGCATATGAGAGCGATTGATGGCGCGCCCCTCCACCCTCCTCTCCGCCCTGCTCTCCCTCCTGCTCGCGGGCTGCGGATGCTGGCCGTTTTCTGGCTCGGAAATCACCCGCGACGAGTGGAAGGCGCAAACGCTCGGCGCGGTCTTTCTCGATGCCGACAAAGCCAGCAATGAATGCTTCGCTTCCCTCTATATGAAGGATCTGGAGACTGCCGCCGCGCTCTGCCAGGACGGAACCTACGATGCGATGCTCGATCACACGGGCCAACCGCTGGCCGTCGAGCGGGCCAAAGCCATGTGCGCGGAGGTGGCGGAGCAAATGCAACTCGGGTATCCGCGCATCTCCGACAATCATTTCTTCCTCTTCAACCCAGCGCCGCAGAAGGTCGATTTGTGTATGGAAGGCAAGGGATTCAAGAAAGAATCCGTGACGCGGACGAAGTGTTACATCAAGGTCATGTGATGACCATCGCCCCCCTCGCCAAATGGCCCAACGTCCCCGCCTGCTACCACTGGCTTTCGCTCGACCGGCGCGGCGACTGGCGGTTGCAGGGGGAGCGCGTCACCCATCGCGGTTTGATCGACTTCATCAACCGCCACTACACCTGTGACGAGGCGGGCCGCTGGTTCCTGCAAAACGGGCCGCAGCGGGTTTTCGTCCGCCTGGCCTGTACGCCGTGGGTCTTCCACCGCGTTGACGGCGGCTTTGTCAGCCACACCGGCGCGGCGGCTGGCCCGGTGCGGGAAATATTGCTGGATGACGACGGCAACATCCTGCTGGCGAGCGAATTGGGCATCGGCCTCCTCGACGACCGCGATCTGGCGCAATTTCTCGCTGAATGTTGCGCGGCAAACGGGCAAGCGGCAACAGAAGAAAGCTTGTTCGACCTGATGGGCGAGCGGCAGAGCACAGTTTTCTGGCAGCAGCACCGCCTGCAAGCCATCGCTGCCGCTGATGTGGCGGCGCGTTACGGGTTTGTGGTTGATCCGCAGCCTCAAGGGGCGGTGTAGTCGCTGCAATCCGGCAAGGGCCGATTTGGCGCGTATTCGCCGATCTTGTCATTGAAGCGGAAAACGCGCTCATAGGTGCACTCTCGATCAACGCCTGTCACCAGGTCTTTTTTGCGCATATTCCGTGAATCCTTCGACCGTGAGGCTCCTGCCGGGAAGCTCGTGGCGCGGGTTCGGTAAACAAGGCGCGGCAAGCCGGACTTGACGGTTTCATCAAGCCGCAGATTGGCGTAGAAATCGTATTCGTCGTGACAAGCACCGGCCCGACGCTCCCAGTCTTTCTCAGAAAAACAGGCGCGAATCATCAGAGAACCGTCAACGGGGATAAACAACACCGCCGTCGCCCCATCCCGGCTCACCCTGAACAGCCGTAATTGCCTTGCGTTGCCACCGCCACCCGAGTACATCGCAATCCAGGAATAGGTCACACCGACCAGAATGGCGTCATCGCCAGCCAGGCGCAGCACACGCGGCCATAGCTGAAGCGGTTGATGATCGTCATCGTTTGTAGAATCCTGCAAATCAAAGCGGCGACTGAGGAGATTGGCCACATCGGTAATCTCCATTTGCGACGACGAGCCGTTTGTATCTTCCTTGATATACAAGCAAAACCGGCCATCGGCAGTGCAAGCGGAGCCATTTGCCTCAACGTCGACCAGTGCCTCCAGGCGATTCCCCGCCTGATCGACGCTAACGGGAAATTGTACGTCGATGAGCGCGCCCAGGCGCTCGTTGTAACGCATCGTCAGGCATGAAACATCCGCCCCGCAGGCATCTCTGTCTTGCAACCAGCGTAATTGGGAGGTTTTCATGCTTGGGTCAATACCTGAAACCTTTTTCCAGATGAATGAGAGCGAGCCATCCAACGCCGACAACTTTTCGTCGGCGCAAATCGCTTTCTCCGTGACGGAAGTCGCCTTGTCACAATCAAAACTGGCGGCGTGCCCTGACGACCAAAGCAGCAACAAGGCGCTCAGCGACAAAACCAACCGCCCCAAACGAAATTTCCTCAACATTCACTTTCTCCGTGGCTTGGCGCGCAGATATTGCTCGGGCCAGGCGGCTTCCACCCCCAGCTCGCGAGCGGCTTGCAATGGCCAGAAGGGGTTGCGCAGAATTTCACGGCCAATCAGCACCAGATCGGCGCTGCCTTCATCAAGGATTTTTTGCGCGTGCGCCGCTTCGGTAATGAGGCCGACGGCGGAAACGACGACTTCCGCCTCCTTTCTGACACGCGCCGCAAACGGCGCCTGAAAGCCCGGCCCGGCGGGGATTTTGGGGTAGGCGACGACGCCGGAAGTAGACACGTCAAACAGATCGACGCCCTCATTTTTCAGGAGGCGGCACAGTTCAACCGTCTGCTCGGCGTCCCAGCCGCCGCTCTCGACCCAATCGGTAGCCGAAAGGCGGATCAGGAGCGGCAGATGATCTGGCCATTCGGCGCGCACGGCAGCGACGACTTCGCGCGTCAGCCGAATGCGATTCACAAAGCTGCCGCCGTAATCGTCGGTGCGCTGATTGGCGAGCGGCGAGAGGAATTGATGCAGCAAATAACCGTGCGCCGCGTGAATTTCTACCGCCTTGAACCCCGCCTCACGGGCGCGCCGGGTAGCGGCGGCAAAGGCGGCGACGACAGCGGCGATGCCAGCGCGGTCGAGCGCCTGAGGCGCGGCGTAGCCTTCAAAGGCGATGGCCGAGGGACCAACGGTCGTCCACCCGCCCGCTGCCGCCGGAATCGAAACCTGCTCCTCCCACCCCCGGCCAATACTGGCTTTGCGTCCGGCATGGGCAATCTGGATGGCGGGAACGCAGCCCTGGCTTTCGATCACCCGGACGAGGCGGGCCAGCGGCTCGATCTGGGCATCGTCCCACAAACCGAGGTCGCCCAGACTGATGCGCCCTTCCGGCACGACCGAAGTCGCTTCGACAATGACCAGCCCGGCCCCGCCGACGGCGCGACAGCCGTAATGCTGCACATGCCAGTCATTGGCAAGGCCATCGGTGGCGGAATACTGGCACATCGGCGGCATACCGATACGGTTGGGCAAGGTCACGCTGCGCAATGGCAAGGGGTCGAACAGGCTGGGCATGGAAGGTCTCCTGATAAAAATTGAAAGGGGCAATGATACGGCGATCAGCGGCAAAACCGGGATAATGACGCCCTTTCCCGCATCTTCACGGAGCCTCGGCATGACCCCGATTCGCCTCTACGGCATCAAAAACTGCGACACCATGAAAAAAGCCATGACCTGGCTTGGCGAGCAGGGCGTCGATTACGAATTTGTCGATTACAAAAAAGCGGGCGTCGCCGCCGCGCATCTGCCTGATTGGGCGGCGCGGGCGGGTTGGGAGACGCTTCTCAACCGGCGCGGCCTGATGTGGAAAAAATTGAGCAAGGCGGAACGCGCCGATGTCGACAGCGCCAAGGCGCTCGGCCTGATGACGCAATATCCGGCGCTCATCAAGCGGCCCGTGCTCGATACCGGGCGCGACCTGCTGGTCGGCTTCAGTCCGGAAACCTACACGGCGAAATTTTCATGAGCGATTTCGTCCGCCGCTTTCTTTTCGAGAGCCTCGACATTCGCGGCGCCATCGTCCATCTCGGCAAAAGCTGGCGGCAGATGCAGGCGGGCCGCGCCTATCCGCCGCCGGTTGCGCAACTGCTCGGCGAAATGGCCGCCGTCACGGCGCTCATTGCCGCCCAGTTGAAGCAGCCGGGGCGGCTGACCCTGCAATTGCGCGGCGACGGGCCGATTCAACTGCTGGTCATGGATTGCGACGAACAATTGCAAATGCGCGGCATGGCGCGCAGCCAGCCGACGGTTTTACCGGCGCCAGCGCCGCAACTGCTCGGTGCAAGCCAGGGCGGGCAACTCTTGATAAGCCTCGACCTGCCGACCGCCCGCCAGCCCTGGCAGAGCTTTGTGCCGCTCGTTGGCAACAGCATCGCCGCCATTTTTGAGCATTACCTCGAACAATCCGAGCAACAACCCTCGCGCCTCTTCGCCGCCGCCAGCATGGATGCCGCCGCTTGCCTGTTTCTGCAAAAAATGCCTGGGGCCGACGCCCGCGACGCCGACGGCTGGTCGCGCCTCGGTCAACTGGCGGCCACGGTCAAACCCGGCGAATTGCTTGAACTCGACCCGGAAACCCTGCTCACCCGGCTCTTTCATGAAGACATCGCCGAACACGATCTGCGCCTCTACGACCCGCGTCCGGTTTCATACCACTGCCCGGAGGACTGGGACAAAATCCGCGCCATGATCCGCGCCCTGGGCCGTCAGGAAGCCGACGCCATCCTCGCCGAACAGGGTGAAATTCTCATCCGCGACGATATTTGCAACCGGGAATATCGTTTTAACGCCGATGACGTGGCGGCGCTGTTTGCCGAGAGTACGGGGCGGGCGCTGCATTGAGCAATAACCAAAGAGGAAGCGATGCACGGACCAAGCCCAACCAGCAAACACCCGATGGATGGTTTCCCACAGGTGTGTTTCATCAAGAACACGGTGACAAACCCCAACATCATTGTCGGCGACTATACCTACTACGATGACCCCGAAGATTCGGAGAACTTCGAGCGCAATGTTCTCTACCACTACCCGTTTATCGGCGACAAACTGGTCATCGGCAAATTCTGCGCGATTGCCCGAGGGGCGAAGTTCATCATGAACGGAGCCAATCACAAGCTGTCCGGCATATCCACATACCCATTTCAGATATTCAGGAATGGCTGGGAGAAAGTCACGCCGGGTTTGGATGCGCTGCCGTACAAAGGAGATACGGTAATCGGAAATGATGTCTGGATAGGTTATGAGGCGTTGATCATGCCGGGGGTAAAGATCGGCAATGGAGCCATTGTCTCGTCACGCGCCGTTGTGACCAGCGATGTGCCAGCCTATACCGTGGTTGGCGGCAATCCAGCCACGCCGATCAAGCAGCGTTTTTCGCCCGAAGTGATTGAGAGACTTGAAGCCATCGCCTGGTGGAACTGGCCCGTGGAGAAAATAACGCGCCATTTAACGGTGATCGTAGCGGGAGATATTGAAGCGCTGCGCCTGTGCGCAGCAGAAATCTAGCGTTATTCCATTTCCAGATCAAACGATTACTTTGTCGACTTCGCTTGCCGTGCAATAGCACTGTCTGCGCTTCGTCTTCGCGTACTCGCTTGATCTGAAAATGGAATTAGGCCCCAACAATAGCCTTTGGCGACGGCGTCAGGCGGTCTCTTTTCACAGCACCTTGCCCGGATTCATCAAGCCGCGCGGGTCGAGGGCTTTTTTGATGGCGACCATGAGCGCCATTTCGGTTTCGCTCTTGTAGCGCCGGATTTCTTCGCGCTTGAGCTGGCCCAAGCCGTGTTCAGCGGAAATGGAGCCGTCGAGGGCGTGCACGATGTCGTGCACGCGACGGTTGATTTCCGGCTGGCGGGCGATGAAGGCGGTGTTGTCGCCCGGTTGCGACAGGTTGTAGTGCAGGTTGCCGTCGCCGACGTGGCCGAAGGCGACGATGCGGAGGCCGGGGAAGGCGGCAGTGAGTTCCGCCCCGGCCCGCGCGAGAAATTCAGGGATGCGGGAGACCGGCACGGCAATGTCGTGTTTGATGCTCAGGCCCTCGATTTTTTGCGCTTCCGAAATGTTCTCGCGCAGCGCCCAAAGTTGCTGCGCCTGGGTTTCTGAGCGGGCGACGACGCCGTCGCTGATGGCCTGGTCGGCAAGGCAGGCGGCCAGCCAGTTTTCGACGGCTTCGGTGGCGACGCCGGAAAATTCGGCGAGGATGTGCCACGGGCTGGGCGAGGTCGGGCGTTGCGGGCCGCTGGCAAAGCCCCTCCCCCCTCGCGGGGGAGGGGTTGGGGAGAGGGGGGCGGTTTTTGCTGCGTCGAGCAGTGCGCCGCCACCCTCTCCCCCGGCCCCTCTCCCGTCAAGGGAGAGGGGAGTATTGGCGTGACCGGGCATGTGTTGCAGCACAAGACC
>JAITWU010000031.1 GCA_031285115.1 Azonexus sp.
AAAAATCGAATCCCGCTATCAGTTAGCCGCCGAACGCGGCGCTTTGCGCGCAAGGCTCGATCCGCTGGCCATGGCCCGCGACACCTGGGCCTTCACCAGCGGCCTTTTGCACCTCTTCCACGGCAGCCCGCGCGGCTCAGAACTCGAAGACCAGATTCCCGACATGATCGCGCAACACATGGCGCTACGCCGTAACCCGGAATGAGATCAAAACAAGGCGTCTGTCCGCTGCTTCTGGTGCAGCAGCGATCATTCAGCCAGCCAGTTCTTTCGGCAACGGGAAAGCCACACCTTCAATGGCGCCGTCGAGTTGGGTGACGGTTCCGCCGGTCAGGGCGATGAGACGCTCGGTCACTTGGTCGATGAGAATTTCCGGGGCGGATGCTCCGGCAGTGACGCCGATGCGCTGTTTGCTAACGAGCCAGGCGGGGTTGATTTCGTCGGCGCCATCGACCAGATGGGCTGGCGCGCCGCGCCCCGCCGCAACTTCTTTCAAGCGCCGTGAGTTGGAGCTGTTGGGGCTGCCGACGACGATGACTAAATCACATTGCCCGGCCAACGCCTTGACAGCGTCCTGACGGTTTTGCGTGGCGTAGCAGATGTCGTTTTTTTTCGGCCCCTGAATGGCGGGGAAACGTTTGCGCAGGGCAGTGATGACGCTGCCCGCGTCGTCGACCGAGAGCGTGGTCTGGGTGACGAAAGACAGTTGCTCAGGGTCGCCGACGCGCAAATTGGCGACATCGGCGGCGGTTTCGACGAGATACATACCGCCGTCGCTCTGGCCCATCGTGCCTTCGACTTCGGGGTGGCCTTTGTGGCCGATCATGATGATTTCGTGCTCCTGCCGCCGCATTTTGCTGACTTCGACATGCACTTTGGTGACGAGCGGGCAGGTGGCGTCGAACACCTTGAGGCCGCGCCGTTCGGCTTCCTGACGCACGGCTTTGGAGACGCCGTGGGCGCTGAAAATGACGGTGCCGCCAGTCGGCGCATCGGCGAGTTCTTCGATGAACACAGCGCCTTTGGCGCGCAGGTCGTCGCAGACGAATTTGTTGTGCACGACTTCGTGGCGGACGTAGATCGGCGCGCCAAATTTTTCCAGCGCCCGCTCGACGATAGTAATGGCGCGTTCGACGCCAGCGCAGAAGCCACGGGGGTTGGCGAGGAGGATTTGCATTTATTGCGCCTGTCGCCGCGCCAGTTGCTGCATGGCTTGTTCGCGCTCGCGTTCGAGTTCACGCTTCAATTCTTCTTCGCTCGGCAGGTAGGGCATATATTTGGCGGCGAACAGATGGCGTTGATCGGCCAGCACGGAGTATTTGACCACGGCCTCGCTTTTCTCGCTGCACAGGACGAGACCGACGGTGGGATTATCGTCGGCGCTTTTCACCCGTTCGTCGTACAGGCGGACGTAGGTGTCCATCTGGCCGATGTCTTGATGGCTCAATTTGCCCAGTTTCAAATCGACGAGCAGGAAGCATTTGAGTTTGAAGTTATAGAAAACGAGGTCGATGTAGAAATCTTCATCGGCAAAACGGATGCGTTGCTGGCGTTCGACGAAGGCGAAACCTTTGCCGAGTTCGAGCAGAAAGTCTTGCAGGTTGGCGATGATGGCCTGTTCCAGCGTGCTTTCCTGCCAGCTCTTGTCTGGCAGGTTGAGGAAGTCGAGGATGTACGGGTCGCGCAGGAAATCCTTGGCGGTCTCCGTGAGCGGCGCGGTTTTTTCACGCGCTTCGGCTGCGACCTGTGATTTTTCTTTGCTGCTCAACAGGCGCTCGTAGTAGAGGACGCCAATCTGGCGCTCCAGTGCGCGGCTGCTCCAGTGCTGGCTGATCGCTTCCTGCGCGTACCATTCGCGGGCGGCGGGGTTTTCTACTCGCAGCAGGGCGCGGTAGTGCGTCCAGGTCAATTCGGAACGCACTGCGTTCCGAATCGGGAAGCACTGGAAAAATGAACGCATGTGGCGCAGGTTGCGTTCATCAAAGCCCTTGCCCAACAATTCAGTCAGCCGCGCCGACAATTCCGCCAGTTGCCGTTGACCGTAGGCAGCGCGGGCATTGCCTTGTTGTTCGTGCTCGACGATCAAGCGGCCAATTTCCCAGTAGCTCACAACCATCGCGCTGTTGACGCTCCGGCGCGCATGGCTGCGGGCCTGGTCGATGATTTGCGCGATCTCGCTGATCAGCGGGGTCAGTTCATCGGTTTTTTTCAGGTTCATGGCCGGGTTTTACAGGATGCCGATGATTTCGACTTCAAAGCGGATCGCTTTGCCCGCCAGCGGGTGATTGAAGTCAAAGAGGGCGTGGCTGGCGTCGAGTTGGCGCAGAAAACCGGCGAAAGCGCCGCCGTGCGGGGCGGTGAATTCGACGACCGAGTTCTCTTTGAGCGGCATGTCGGCGGGCAGGCTGGCGCGGGCGAGGCGTTCGACGAGGCGCGGATTGTGCTGGCCGAAGGCTGCCGCCGGTTCAAGTTCAAAGACGAAACGCTCGCCAGCGGGCAGGCCGATGAGGACGGCTTCGAGCGTATCGGCCAGTTGGCCGCCGCCCATTTGCAGGGTGGCCGGACTCATGTCGAAGGTTGAAAGAAATTCCTCACCATCCTGCGTCGTGATGCGGTAATGCAGGGTCAGGTAACTGTCGGCGCGGACGGTGGTCATGATTCGGGATGGCTTCGCAGTTGGTCGATGACGAGGAGAACAGCGCCAACGGTGATGGCGGAATCGGCAATATTAAACGCTGGCCAGTAGAAACCGGCGACGTGCCATTGAATGAAATCGACCACTGCGCCAAAGCGAATGCGGTCGATGACGTTGCCGAGCGCCCCGCCCATGATCAGCGTCAAGGCCAGCGCGGCCAGGCGGCGCTGCGGCTGGCGGTAGAGCATGACGGCGATCCAGGCCGAGACGGCGAGCGACAGGATGGTGAAAAACCAGCGTTGCCAGCCCGGCTGATCGGCGAGAAAGCTGAACGCCGCGCCGGGGTTGAAGGCAAGCACCCAGTTCCAGAATGGGGCGACGACGATGCTCTCGCCGTAGGCAATGTGGTCGAGCACGATCCACTTGCTGAGTTGATCGAGAAAAACGATCAGCGCGGCGAGGGCGTAGCAGCGGGCGGGGTTGGATGGTCGCAACTCAGGCACAGCCGCGAATCTCGCCCGCGCCGTAGAGGTTGCTCACGCAACGGCTGCATAGCGCCGGATGTTCCGCCGCAGCGCCGACATCCGGGCGGACGTGCCAGCAGCGTTCGCATTTGGCGTGGTCGAGCGGGGTGGCGATGACTTGTTCGTTTTCATCATTAACCACCGTCGTCGCCGAGCAGATGAAAACGAATTTGAGATCATCGCCCAAGGTCGTGAGGGCTGCGTATTTGTCGCCGGCGCAGCGGATTTCGACGGCGGCCTGGAGCGACGAGCCGATGCGGCCCGCTTCGCGCTGGGCTTCGAGGGCCTTGGTGACATCGTTCCGCACGGCGCGGGTGAGCGCCCACTTCGCGAGCAATGCGTGCTCGTCATCCTGCGTTGGCAAGGTATGCCAGAGGTGCAGCATGACCGAGTCGTCAGCCCGGCGATTCAAGACGGCCCAGGCTTCTTCGGCGGTGAAGGCGGCAATCGGCGCGAGCAGGCGGACGAAGGACTGGGTGATGTGCCACAGCGCCGATTGCGCCGAGCGGCGGGCGATGGATTTTTCCGCCGTGGTGTACAGGCGGTCTTTCAAAATGTCGAGGTAGAAGCCGCCCAGGTCTTCCGAGCAGAAGGTTTGCAGGGCGTGGACGACGCGGTGAAATTCGTAGGCGTCGTAGTCGGCGCAGCAGGCGTTTTGCAACTCTCGGGTGAGGGCCAGCGCGTAGCGGTCGATTTCCAGCCATTCATCGACCGGCAGCATGTCGGCGGCAGGGTCGAAGTCGGAGACATTGGCAAGCAGAAAACGCAGGGTGTTGCGGATGCGGCGGTAGCTTTCGACCACGCGCTTCAGGATTTCTTCGGAAATGGAGAGTTCGCCGGAGTAGTCGGTCGCCGCCGTCCACAGGCGCAGGATGTCGGCGCCCATTTTGTCGGAAACCTGCTGCGGGGCGATGACATTGCCTTTCGACTTGGACATTTTGTGGCCCTTGCCGTCGACGACGAAACCATGCGTCAGCAAGGCTTTGTACGGCGCCCGGCCATCAATCGCCGCGCCGGTCAGGAGCGAGGAATGGAACCAGCCGCGATGCTGGTCGGAGCCTTCGAGATACAAATCGGCGGGCCAGGTGAGTTGGTCGCGGTGCGAGCCGCGCATGACGCTCAGGTGGGTGGCGCCGGAATCGAACCAGACATCGAGAATATCGGTCGTCTTGACGTAATCGGCGGCTTCCGCGCCGAGCAACTCGGCGGCTTCCAGTTGCGTCCACGCTTCGATACCGCCTTCTTCGACGCGGCGGGCGACGGCTTCGATCAATTCGAGCGTGCGCGGGTGCAACTCGCCCGTCGCCTTGTGGGTGAAAAAGGGCAGCGGCACGCCCCAGTTGCGCTGGCGCGAGATGCACCAGTCGGGGCGGTTAGCGATCATGGCGTGCAGGCGGTTTTTGCCCCAGGCGGGGTAAAAGGCGGTGTCTTCGACGCCCTGCAAGGCCGCTTGACGCAAGGTGGGGCCGAGCGGCGCGGTGGCCGAATGGGCGTTCAGCGCGCCCTGGCTATCGACATCTGGCGCGTCCATACGGACGAACCACTGGCTGGTGGCGCGATAAATGAGCGGCGTGCGGTGCCGCCAGCAGTGCATATAGCTGTGTTCGATGGTGGCCTGCTTTAACAACGCGCCGACTTCGGCCAGTTTTTCGACCACGGCGGGGTTGGCCTTCCAGACATTCATGCCGCCGAAAAAGGGCAGGTCGGCGGCAAATGTCCCGTCGCCCTGCACCGGCGTCAAAATATCCTCGTTGTGCATCCCGTACCGCTTGCACGACTGAAAATCCTCCAGACCATAGGCGGGCGCGGAATGAACGACGCCGGTGCCAGCCTCCAGCGTCACATAATCGCCGAGAAAAACCGGCGACAGGCGATCATAAAAAGGATGGCGAAAGGCGATGCGCTCCAGCGCCGCGCCCCGGCAACTGGCGAGCGTCGTCCCGGTGAGGCCGTAGCGGGCGAGGCAGCTTTCCTGCAAATCCGCCGCCAGCACGAGGCAGCCTTTTTCCGTCTGGATCAGGTTGTAGATGAATTCCGGGTGAACGTTGAGCGCCTGATTGCCGGGAATGGTCCACGGCGTCGTGGTCCAGATGACGGCATAAGTCTCGCCTGCGGGCAAGGCGGCAAGGCCAAAGGCGGCGGCCAATTTATCGCGCTCGGCAATGGCGAAGGCAACGTCGATGGCCGGAGATTTTTTGTCCTGATATTCGACTTCCGCTTCGGCCAGCGCCGAGCCGCAATCGAAACACCAATTGACCGGCTTCAAGCCGCGATAAACGAAACCGCGCTGCAACATCGTCGCCAGCGCCCGGATTTCGTCGGCCTCGGTCTTGAAATTCATTGTCAGATACGGGTTATCCCATTCGCCCAACACGCCCAGGCGGATGAAATCCTTTTTCTGGCGCGCGATCTGCTCCGTGGCAAAAGCGCGGGCCAGACGCTGCACCTCGGCGCGCGGAATATTCTTGCCATGCGTTTTTTCAATCTGGATTTCAATCGGCATCCCGTGGCAATCCCAACCCGGCACATAAGGCGCATCAAACCCGGCCAGCGTTTTGGCGCGAACGATGATGTCCTTGAGGATTTTATTGACCGCATGACCAATGTGAATATCGCCATTGGCATACGGCGGGCCATCGTGCAGCACAAATTTCGGGCGGCCCGCGCTGATCGCGCGGATGCGCCGGTAGAGTTGCTTCTCCTGCCACTCGCCCACCCACTGCGGCTCGCGCCGGGGCAAATCGCCGCGCATCGGGAAAGGCGTATCGGGAAGATTGAGGGTGTCTTTGTAATCAGCCATCGTTGGTTCTCACAACTTCAAATAAGCGCGCGCCGCCGCCGCATCAGCGGCAATCTGCGCTTTCAGCGCGTCGAGCGAAGCAAAACGCTGCTCGTCGCGCAATTTTTTAAGAAAACGCACGGCGATATGCGCGCCGTAAATATCGCGGGCAAAATCGAACAAATGCACTTCCAGCAAAGGCCGCGTACCCCCGACAGTAGGCCGGACGCCAAGATTGGCGACGCCGGGCAAAGGCTGCGGGCCAAGGCCGCCAACCTCAACGGCAAAAACGCCGGTCATCGGTAGCGGATTGTGCTTGATGCGAATATTGGCCGTGGCAAAACCAAGCTGCCGGGCCAGTTTGTCGCCATGCGTCACCTGCCCGTCCATGCCATAAGGGCGGCCCAGAAGACTGGCGGCGCGATCCATCTCCCCCGCCGCCAGCGCCCGGCGCACGGCGGAACTGGAAACGCGCTCATCACCCATCACCACGGTCGGCATGGCAGTGACGGCAAACCCAAGCCGCTCGCCCGCCGCCTGCAACAGCGCAAAATCCCCCTGCCGCCCCTGACCAAAGCGAAAATCATCGCCAATGATGAGCTGCCGCGTCCGCAAACTGCGGCACAGCACCTCGTCGATGAACTGCCCGGCAGTCAGCGCCGCGAAACGGGCGTTGAAAGGGCAAATCATCGTCTGCGCCACGCCCGCCTCGCCCAGCAACTCCAGCTTTTCGCGCAAAGTCGTAAGCCGCGCCGGAGCCGAATGCCGGGCAAAAAATTCACGCGGATGCGGCTCAAAAGTCAGCACCGTCGGCGCCAACCCCGAAACCCGCGCCGTTTCGGTCAACTGCCCCAACAACGCCGCATGACCGCGATGCACGCCATCGAAATTACCGATAGCGAGCACGACGGGGGCTGGAACGGAAGAGGAATGGCCGCGATAAACGCGCATGGGCAGGGAGGGGCGGAAAAAACCCTGAATTATAGCGGCTCCCCCCAATCCTCATACTTTGTCGGCTTCATCTTGCAGGGCAATCGCATGAATGCTTTTGGCATTTTCTCAATGACAACAATCGTTTCCGGCTGCCGCCAAAAGCCCCTCTCCCCTCGCGGGAGAGGGGTTGGGGAGAGGGGGAGAATGACCGGAATCGCTTTTTTCATC
>JAITWU010000397.1 GCA_031285115.1 Azonexus sp.
GTCCATGTCGCCCATGACTGCCAGGTCGGCAACAAAATCGTGCTCGCCAACAATGTTCAACTGGCCGGTCATGTGACCGTCGAGGATTGGGCCATTTTTGGCGGCTACACCGGCGTTCACCAGTTCTGCCGGGTCGGCGCGCACGTCATGACCGCCGCCGGGTCGATCATTTTTCAGGATGTGCCGCCTTACCTGATGGTGGCCGGTAATACCGCCCAGCCCTACGGCATCAATGTCGAAGGGCTGAAGCGGCGCGGTTTTACCGCCGATTCAATAACCGCCATCAAGCGCGCTTACCGGACGCTATACCGCTCCGGCCTGCTGCTTGAGGAAGCCAAACAAAAACTGGCTGAGGATGCCAAAACGCAACCGGATCTCCAGCGCTTTGTCGATTTCCTCGAACTTTCCAAGCGCGGCATTATTCGTTGATCACAGGCTGACATGAGTAAAGCAGTGCGGATCGCCATGGTGGCGGGAGAAGCCTCCGGCGATCTGCTGGCGTCTCACCTCATCGCGGCGCTTAAAACACGTTTGCCGGAAGTGGAATTTTTCGGCATCGGTGGCCCGAAAATGCAGGCGCAGGGGTTCGATGCCTGGTGGCCGCTGGAAAAACTCTCGATCATGGGCTACGTCGAGGCGCTGCGCCATTACCGCGAAATTGCCGGTATTCGGCGGCGGCTGAAAAAACGGCTGCTCGATCAACGTCCCGATATTTTTATCGGCGTCGATGCCCCCGATTTCAATCTCGGCCTCGAAGCCGATCTCAAAGCCGCTGGCATCAAGACCATCCACTATGTCAGTCCGTCGATCTGGGCCTGGCGCGGCGGCCGCATCAAAAAAATCGGCCGCGCCGTCAATCGCGTGCTGGCGCTTTTTCCGATGGAGCCGCCGTTGTACGAGAAAGCGGGCATCCCGGTGACCTATGTCGGTCACCCGCTGGCCGACATCATCCCGCTGGAGACGAACAAGGCAGCCGTCCGCGAAACCTTGCAAATCGCTGGCGATATTCCGGTATTTGCCCTGTTGCCGGGCAGCCGTCAGGGCGAACTGGCAATGCTCGCCGATATTTTTGTGCAAACGGCCAAGCGCCTCCATGAACGCCTGCCCACGGCGCTGTTTGTCGTGCCGCTGACGACGCGCGAGACGCGCCTGCAATTCGAGGCGGCCATTTATCGCCAGCAGGCAGCCGATCTGCCGTTTCGCCTGCTCTTCGGCCATGCCCAGGAGGCGCTCGGCGCTGCCGACGTATCGCTGGTCGCCAGCGGCACGGCGACGCTCGAAGCGGCGCTCATCAAGCGCCCGCTGGTCATCACCTACAAGATCGGCGGCGCTACTTACTGGCTCATGAAGCGTCTCCTCTACCAACCCTTCGTTGGCCTGCCCAACATCCTCGCTGGCCGCAAGGCAGCGGTCGTGCCGGAATTTCTGCAAGACAAGGCGACGCCGGAAAATCTTTCTGAGGCGCTGTTCAAACTCTATGAGGACAAAGACAACGCCCGGCTCATTGCCGAAACTTTTACCGACATTCATCTGCAACTGCGCCGGAACACGGCGGAAAAAGCCGCGCAGGCGGTGCTCGAATGTCTGAACTGATCCTCCCGCCCGGCCTCGTCTGCGGCGTCGATGAAGCCGGGCGCGGGCCGCTCGCCGGTCCGGTCGTTGCCGCCGCCGTCATTCTCGACCCGGCCAAGCCGCTTGCTGCCTATCTGCCCGGCCTCAACGATTCCAAAAAACTGAGCGAAAAAAAGCGCAATGAGCTGGCAGCCCTGATTCGCCAGCACGCCATCGCCTGGTCGGTTGCCGAGGCGAGCGTCGAAGAAATCGACCAGATGAATATCCTGCAAGCCACGCTGCGCGCCATGCAGCGGGCGGTCGCCGGTCTGCCTGTCACACCCGAAAAAGCCCTGATCGACGGCAACCGCTGCCCGAAACTGCGGGTGCCTGCCGAAGCCGTCGTCAAAGGCGACAGCAAAATCGCCGCCATCGCCGCCGCCTCGATTCTCGCCAAAACCGTCCGCGATGCCGTGATGCTGGCCTTACATGCGCTGTATCCGCAATACGGCTTTGACCGCCACATGGGCTACCCGACCGCAGCACATTGCGCGGCGCTCGAAACGCACGGGATTTCGCCCATCCACCGGCGCAGCTTCGGGCCGGTGCGGAAGCAACTCTTGCTCCTGTGAAACTGATCCAGTCGCGCGACAACGCCTTCTTCAAGCAGCTCAAACGCCTGGCCGAATCGGGGCGAGAACGGCGTAAAAGCGGGCGAACGCTGCTCGATGGCCTGCATCTCGTCAGCGCCTACGAAGCCGCGCATGGTCCGGTCGAAACGCTGGTCGTCGCTGAATCGGCGCTGGCGGGCGGGGAAATTGCCCGATTTGTCGCCCAATCCACGGCAAACCGGGAAATCGTCACGCTGACCGACAGCCTCATGCGCGACTTGGGCCTCGTCGACACGCCGAGCGGCCTCGTCGCCGTCGCGCCCCTGCATCCGATCGAAGGCGAAGCAAAAACCGATGTCGACACCGTGCTGCTCGACGCCGTACAAGACCCCGGTAATGTCGGCGCCCTGCTGCGCACCGCCGCCGCAGCAGGCATCACGCAAATTCTGCTCGCGCCCGGCTGCGCTGCGGCCTGGTCGCCAAAAGTGCTGCGCGCCGGGCAGGGCGCGCATTTTGTCCTGAACATTTACGAAGATGTCGATCTCGCCGCCTTTCTCGCCCGCTATCGCGGCACGACGGCGGTCACCTGCCTGAACGGCAGTTCACTCTACGAAGCGGATTGGAACAACCCGCTGGCCTGGATCTTCGGCGCCGAAGGGCAGGGCGTGCGGCAGGAACTGATCGACCGGGCCGACCTGCGCCTGCGCATTCCGCTACCGGGCGCGGTCGAATCGCTCAATGTCGGCGCGGCCGCCGCGATCTGCCTGTTCGAGGCGCTGCGCCGCAATCTGGCCGGTTAACGCAACTTCAATTCCTGCAAAATCGTCGTCGCAATTTCCTCAATCGACTTGGTCGACGAATCGAGCCAGCGAATACCTTCACGGCGCATCATTTTTTCCGCCTCGGCGACCTCAAAACGGCAATTGGGCAGCGAAGCGTATTGGCTCCCGGCGCGGCGCTCTTCCCGAATCTGATGCAGACGTTCCGGCTGGATGGTCAGGCCGAATAATTTGCCACGGTGCTGTTCGAGAGAGCCGGGCAGGCAGCCACGGTCAAAATCTTCGGGAATGAGTGGAAAATTGGCGGCCTTGAGGCCGAACTGCATCGCCAGATAAAGCGAAGTCGGCGTCTTGCCGCAGCGCGAGACGGCCACCAGAATCACATCCGCCGCTTCGAGATCGCGGTCGGTGATGCCATCATCGTGGGCCAGCGTGTAATTGATCGCCTCGATGCGCTTTTTGTAATCGGAACTATCAACCGAACTGTGCGAGCGCCCCACCGTATGGC
>JAITWU010000211.1 GCA_031285115.1 Azonexus sp.
TTGCTCATGGTGTTGTACCAGCGCACGCGCGGCCCGACCAGTTGGGTCAAATCCTTGTCGCCTGTTGAAATCAGCGTCTCGATCCCGGCTGCGTCAGCCTGCCGGGCGAGGGTGCCGATCACATCGTCGGCCTCGACGCCATCGACCATCAGCACGGGCCAGCCCGCCGCCGCGATGATGGCGCGCAGCGGCTCGATCTGGGCAGCCAGATCATCCGGCATCGGTGGCCGGTGCGCCTTATATTGCGGAAACCAGTCGTCGCGGAAGGTTTTGCCCTTGGCGTCGAAGACCACCGCCTTGTAATCCGCCTTGTGGTCATTTTCCAGACGACGTAGCATGTTCAGGACGCCGTAAATAGCGCCGGTCGGCTCACCCGCCGGATTGCGCAGGTCGGGCAGGGCGTGAAAGGCGCGGTAAAGGTAGGACGAGCCGTCTACCAACAACAAGAGAGGCATAAGACGTGACGGAAAAAATGAAACTGTTGATGGGCGCAGGCGCGGATTCGCCGATGCAATCGAACTTTGCCCGCGAAGCCTGGCGGATTTTCGGCATTATGTCAGAGTTCGTTGAGGCCACTGAGCGCCTGGCGGCGGTCAAACCCGCCGTCACCATTTTTGGCAGCGCCCGCGTCAAGGAAGACTCGCCTTATTACGCGATGACCCAACAAATCGCCCGGCTCCTGTCGGACTCCGGTTTCAGCGTCATTTCCGGCGGCGGGCCGGGGGTGATGGAAGCCGCCAATCGCGGCGCTTACCACGGCAAATCGCCCTCGGTCGGCCTCAACATCCAGTTGCCGCACGAGCAGTCGAGCAATCCCTATCAGGATATTTCGCAGACTTTCCGCCATTTTTTCGCCCGCAAATACATGTTCGTCCGCTTCGCCAGCGCCTATGTCGTCATGCCCGGCGGCTTCGGCACGCTCGACGAACTGATGGAGGCGCTGACCCTGATCCAGACCGGCAAAGCCCGCCAGATACCGCTCATTCTCGTCTGCTCGGCCTTCTGGCAAGGGATGCTCGACTGGTTCCGGGCGCGTCTGGTCGAAGAAGGCATGATCGACCCGCAAGACATGGATCTGATCCAGGTCATCGACGAGCCGGAACAGGTCGTCGAAGCCATTTTCAAACACTACGAGGAACGCCCCTTCGGCCATCTGCCAGCGGAACACGAACTGCTCCTCAACCTGTAATAAAATCGCCCCCTGATTACAACGGAATAGCCACCATGCGCCGCCTTCTTCCCCTCTTGCTGTTCGCCGCCCTGCCCGTCTTTGCCCAACAGCCCGCCACCGAGCCGCTACCGGCTGTGCCGCCGCCACCGCCGGGCATGGAAGCCTTCGACGCCGCCATCGAGCCGGAGGTCACCATCGTCCAGAACAAAGAAGACACGCGCGAAGAATACCGCCTGCACGGCAAGCTCTACATGGTCAAAGTCACGCCCACGGTCGGCAAACCCTACTACCTGATCGACCGCCAGGGCGACGGCGTTTTTACCGAAACCAGCCTCGACGGCGGCGCCAAGGTCGTGCCGCCAATGTGGATCATCCATAGCTGGTAAACCTTGTCCGTTTACACCACGGTCGGGCGGGAACAACTCGCCGCCTGGCTACCGGCGCTTGATGTCGGCGAATTGCGTCAATATGCCGCCATCGCCGCTGGCACGCAGAATTCCAATTATTTCGTCGACACCACGGCGGGCCGCTTCGTCCTCACCCTGTTCGAGCACATCACCCCGGCGGAACTCGACTTTTACCTCGCCCTGCAAGCGCATCTGGCCAACCGTGGCCTGCCCTGTCCACGCCCGCTGACCGATGCCGCCGGGCGACGCTGGCGGCCACTGGTCGGCAAACCGGCGGCGCTCCTCAGTTACCTGCCGGGCCACGCCATCGACTCGCCCGATGCCGCCCAATGCCGCGCCGTCGGCCAACTGCTCGGCCAACTGCATACCGCCGCCGCCGATTTCCCATCGCCGCCGCCCAATCCCTGCGGCGCCGCCTGGTCCCGGCGCATCGGCGCGCTGCTCCTGCCCCATTTGAACCCGCCCGAAGCGGCCCTGTTGCAGGACGAACTGGCGTTTCAGGCGGCACAAAATTACAACCGCCTGCCGCGCGGCATCATCCACGCCGACTTCTTCCGCGACAATGTACTGTGGCAAGACGGCCAACCGAGCGGCGTCTTCGACTTCTATTTCGCTGGCGAAGACAGTCTGCTGCTCGACCTCGCCATCGTCGCCAACGACTGGTGCGCTTCGCCCGCCACGCTGACCGCGCTCATCGCCGGTTACGCCGCCATCCGCCCGCTCACCAACGCCGAAACCACCGCCTGGCCAGCCCTCCGCCGCGCCGCCGCGCTACGTTTCTGGCTGCTCCGCCTCGAAGCCCGCCATCAACCACGCGCTGGCGATGTCGTCACCACCAAAGACCCCGAACATTTCCGCCATTTGCTCGAAAACCTGCGCCGCGCAACTTCCTCTCAGTGATTCTTGTCGCTGACTATCGCAGAGCAATCGCCTGAATCGACATGGTCGACCGCGTTCGATACCCCCCTCTCCCTTGATGGGAGAAGGGCCGGGCAGGGCAATCGCATGAATGACGCAGGGGCGGCATTCTGCCGCCAGCGGGCGACTAAAAGTCGCCCCTACAACCCCCTTTTTCTCCCTCATGGACTTTTTGCAGCGGATAAAAACGGTTGTTTTGTTGTCCAAAAGCATTCATGCGATTGCCCTGGCGCGGCGGCAGGGCCAGAGCATCAAAACTCTTTAACGCTCAATAACTTACAGAACCGGCGATCAAGAACTTGTCCGTAAATTGGTTATCTGCACCCCATTGACCCCTCCACCACGCTGCGCGTGGTCCCCCTCCCCATTGGCTGCGCCAATAGGGAGGATCGAAAACCACGGTGGCTCCAAG
>JAITWU010000239.1 GCA_031285115.1 Azonexus sp.
GGGTGAAAGAGGTCATAGACGCGCAGGCCGCGCCGCGACACTTTGTCTTCGTAAGCCGGGCCGATGCCCTTGCCGGTGGTGCCGATTTTTTCGCCGCTGCCCTTGGCGTTTTCCCGCGCTTTGTCGATGGCCGCGTGGCAGGGCAGGATGAGCGGGCAGCCGGGGCTGATTTTGAGACGCTGGCGAACCGCGATACCGCCCTTTTCCAGTTCGGTGATTTCACCGATCAGGTGATGGATGTCGAGCACGACGCCATTGCCGATGTAGCAGGCGACGCCATCGCGGACGATGCCGGAGGGCACGAGGTTGAGTTTGTACACCTTGTCGCCGACGACCAGCGTGTGACCGGCGTTGTGGCCGCCCTGAAAGCGCACCACGCCTTTGGCGTGATCGGTCAGCCAGTCGACGATCTTGCCTTTTCCTTCGTCGCCCCACTGGGTGCCGACGACGATGACATTTTTGGCCATGTTTTAATCCCCTTTTTCGATAATCCAGTTAGCGCCGACACACGCCAGTTTACGGTCGCACAGCAGCCCTTCGCAGGCGGCCTCGTTCGGCAGTTGTTCAATGACGATTTCACCCGCCTGACGCAATTCGGCGATGCGGGCGGCAAGCGCCGCGTCGCCGCCTGCCGCCGGAGCGAGAATCGCGCCCGCCGCTGGCGTTGCCGGAACCAGGCGGGCGGCTTCGCGCAGATCGAAGGAAAAGCCGGTGGCCGGACGCGCCCGGCCAAAGGCCCGGCCCGCGCCGTCATAACGCCCGCCGAGGGCAAGCGCCGCCGGGTAATCCGGGCAGTAGGCGGCAAAAACGACGCCGTTGTGATAGTGGTAGCCGCGCAGATCCGACAAATCGACGGACAGCGGCAACTCCGGCGCGGCGGCAAAAATGTGTTGCAAGCCAGCAAGCGCCGCAGTGATGGCGGGCAAGGCGGGCAGCGCGGCGCGGGCGCGATCAATCATTTCAAGGCCGCCGTAAAGCTGCGGCAGGGCGAGCAGCGCTTCGCGCCACGGCGCGGCCAGCGCCGCGCAGGCATCCGCCAGCCCCGGCGCATCCTTGGCTTGCAGCAGGGTGAGGAGATTGTCCTCATCTTCCGGCGGCAGCCCGGCGGCTTCGGCGAGCGCCCGGAAAATGCCGACATGGCCCAAGTCGATGCGGGCCAGCGGCAGTTTGATCCCGGCAAAAGCCCCGGCGAGCAGGCGGATGATTTCGAGGTCGGCCTCGATGCCCGCGTAGCCATAGAGTTCGGCGCCGATCTGCAAGGGTTCGCGGCCCGCCGAAACAGTTGCTGGCAGCGTATGCAGCACGGGGCCGCAATAACACAGGCGGGTAACGCCCTGATGGTTGAGGAGATGGGCGTCGATGCGCGCCGTCTGCGGCGTGATGTCGGCGCGCACGCCGAGGGTTCGGCCAGAAAGCTGATCGACCAGTTTGAAGGTGCGCAGATTCAAATCCTGCCCGGCCCCGGTCAAGAGCGACTCAAGATATTGCAGCATCGGCGGCATCACGTATTGAAAGCCGCGCCGTGCAAAATGGTCGAGCAGACTGCGGCGCAAGCGCTCGATGCGCGCGGCTTCTGCCGGCAGCGCATCGGCAATGTATTCGGGTAACAGCCAGTTCATCAAAAATCAGGAAAAAATAAAGAGAAGGATCAGGCCAATCAGCATCGAAGTGAGGCCAATGAAGCGAATTTGCCCGTCGGAAAGCTGGATCAGGCGGCGGAAGGTTTCACGCCAGGCGGCGGGGGCGATAAACGGCATCGCCCCTTCGATCACCAGCATCAGCGCAAAAGCCAGAAGCAAGAGCGAAACCGTCATTTGGCTTATTTGGCTTTATCGCCGCCCCGGCCCCGCATGTACTTGAAGAAATCAGAACCGGGATCGACCACCAGCATGTCGCCCTTGCTCGAAAAGCTGCTGCGATAGGCTTCAAGACTCTTGTAAAAGGCGTAAAACTCCGGGTTTTGACCAAAGGCCGCGCCGTAGATGGCGGTTGCCTTGCTGTCGCCTTCGCCCTTGACTTTCTGGGCCTCCCGATAAGCGTCGGCAAGGATGACTTCGCGCTGGCGGTCAGCGTCGGCGCGGATTTTTTCCGCCTCCGCCGCGCCTTCCGCCCGCAGTTGGTTGGCGACGCGCTTGCGCTCGGATTTCATCCGGCTATAGACGTTGTCGCTGACTTCGGTCGGCAATTCGACGCGCTTCAAGCGCACATCGACAATTTCGACGCCGATGCGGCGGGCGTCGAAGTCGGCCTTGACGCGCATCTGCTCCATGATCTGATCGCGCTCGCCGGAAATCACGTCATGCACGGTGCGCTTGCCGAATTCCTCGCGCAGCCCGGCGTTCACCGTCTGGTTGAGACGGGTGCGGGCGCGCGCCTCGTCGCCGCCAACCGAGATGTAATAGAGCGTCGGATCAATGATCTTCCATTTGATGAAGGAATCGACCAGGACATTCTTTTTCTCGGAGGTGATGAAGCGTTCCGGATCATTGTTGTCGAGGGTGATGATGCGCTTGTCGAAATAGCGCACGCTCTGGACGAAGGGAATCTTGTAATTGAGACCGGCTTCCTTGATGACCCATTTGACTTCGCCGAACTGAAGAACCAGCGCGTACTGCCGCTGATCGACGGTAAACAGCGACATTGCCGCCGCCACTAAAATCAGGGCAAGAAAGATCGCCACACGATTCAAACGCGAATTCATCACCGGCCCTCCCGATCACGCGACTGCAAAGAACCGGACGAACGGGACAACCCCGCTCCGGTATCGACGCCGACGGGCCGCTCGACTTGCGGCGGCGCCGTGGTCGACAGCGGCGGCGCGGCGCGGCCCGGCGTCGCTGGCGCTTCGCCCGCAGCGGCGGCGGGAACGGCGGCCGCCGATTGCATCAATTTATCGAGCGGCAGATAGAGCAAATTGCCCTGCCCCTTGGCGTCGATCAAAACCTTGGTCGTGCTGGCGTAAATCTGCTGCATGGTTTCGCGGTACAGCCGCTGGCGCGTCACTTCCGGCGCTTTGGCGTATTCGCTTTGAATCTGGCGGAAGCGCGAGGCATCGCCCTCAGCGGCGGCGACCACCCGCTGGCGGTAGCCGTTGGCTTCTTCAAGAAGACGCGCCGCAGCGCCCCGAGCGCGCGGAATCACGTCATTGGCGTAAGCCTGGCCTTCGTTGATCTGCCGCTGGCGATCCTGGTTGGCGTTGATGGCGTCGCTGAAAGCCTCCTGCACCTTCTCCGGCGGCTGCGTATCCTGCATCGTCACCTTGGAAATGAGGATGCCGCTCTTGTAACGATCGAGGATGTCCTGCATCAACTGGGCGGCCTTGGTGGCAATCTGCTCGCGCCCTTCGTAGAGCACGAAATCCGCCTGGCTCTTGCCGACGATTTCGCGGATCGCCGATTCCGCCGCGCCCATCACCGCATCGTCGGGACTGCGGTTGTTGAAGGAATATTCGATCGGGTCTTTGAGCATGTATTGAACGGCAAACTGGACGTTTACGATATTTTCGTCATCGGTCAGCATCAGCGCCTCTTTCAAGACCTGGGTGCGCCCTGTGCCGCGATAGCCGATTTCCAGCGAACGCAAGTCGGACAGATTGACCAGTTCATACGATTCAATCGGGTAGGGAAAACGCCAGCGCAAGCCCGCCTCGGTGACTTGCCCGTTAAAGCGGCCAAATTGCAGGACGATACCGCGCTGCGCCGCGCCAACGATATAAAAGCCGGAAGCCAGCCAGATCACCACGGCCAGCGCAATCAGAATACCAATGCCGCCGCCTAAAAATTTCGGGTTGAAATCGGGCATTCGCGGGCCATTGCCGCCGCCGTTGCCACCGTTATTGCCGCTGTCATTGTTGCTGCCCCGGCCTTTTTTGCCGAAAGTTTCAGACAGTTTTTTATTGAGGTCGCGCCACAGTTCTTCGAGATCGGGCGGGCCGTCATTGGGCCGACGCGGACCGCCGCCGGGCCGGTTGTTATTGCCGTCGCCGCCCTTGTTGCCCCATTGCGGGTCATTGAGCGACATGAAAATACCGAGCGTTGGAATCATGGGTTCGGGATTCTTCTATGAGATGAAATCTTGTTGGGCTTGCGCTTGCGCCTCATTCGCCGCCGCCTGCCTCTCGTTGCGGCGAGCTTCAGATTTGAGGCGGGCGTATTCGGCCAGTGATTCGCGCAGGGAATCGAGGCCGGTTCCCAGGCGCGCACTGAGGCGAACGCGCGCGATATTACCACACTCGTCCCGCTCGACGCCCGGCGCGGCTTCCGTCAGGTCGATCTTGTTCCAGATGATGACCTGCCGCAAAGCGCCAGCGCCGATTTCGGCGAGCACTTTGTTGACCTCAAAAATCTGCTCATCGCGGGCGTGGCTCGCGCTATCGACGACATGCAGCAAAAGATCGGCGTCGAGCGCCGCTTCCAGCGTGGCGTGAAAAGCATCGACCAGCGAATGCGGCAAATCGCGGATAAAACCGACGGTATCCGAAATCACCACATTGCCGCGATTTTCATTGTCACGCCCGGCCACCCACAGCTTGCGCGAGGTCGTGTCGAGCGTGGCGAACAACTGGTCGGCGGCATACACCCCGGCATGGGTCAGGCTGTTGAACAGCGTCGATTTACCGGCATTGGTGTAGCCGACGATGGAAACATTGAGCACCTCGCCCTTCATCCGCGCCCGGCGCTGCACCCCGCGCTGGCGGGAAAGCCGGGCCAGCCGCGTTTTGAGCAATTTGACGCGGTTGCCGAGAAGCCGCCGGTCGGTTTCCAACTGCTTTTCGCCCGGCCCGCGCAGACCGATGCCGCCGCGCTGCCGTTCGAGGTGCGTCCAGCCGCGCACCAGGCGCGTCGACAAATGTTCCAGTTGGGCCAGTTCGACTTGCAATTTCCCCTCGGCGCTCGCCGCGCGCAGGGCGAAAATATCGAGAATCAGGCTGGTGCGGTCGATCACCCGGCATTTGAGCTGGCGTTCGAGATTGCGCTGCTGGGCGGGCGACAGATCATGATTGAAAATCACCAGATCGGCCCCGCCCGCCGCCTGCATGGCGGCAATTTCCTCGACCTTGCCCTTGCCGACAAAGGTCTTGGCGTCCGGGCTGTGACGGCGACCAAACACTTCGGCGACGACAACGCCGCCCGCCGACTCGGTCAAGAGACGCAATTCTTCCAGTTGATCGGCCAGATCAGGCTGACCGAAATCAACCTGAACGACGACCGCGCGCTCGCCAGCGGCCGGGCGCTCAATCATCGCTCAAGGCCGCAAGGCAAAAGCAAGGTCCCGCCACAAGCGCCAACCAGAGCGTGGATGGCAAAACGGCGCGATTACTCAGCCGCCGTCTCTTGCACTTGCAAACTGACCGGACGGGCCGGCACAACGGTCGAGATGGCGTGCTTATAGACCATCTGCGTGACCGTGTTTTTCAAGAGAACGACGTATTGATCGAAAGATTCGACCTGCCCCTGCAACTTGATGCCATTGACGAGGTAGATCGAAACGGGAACATGCTCGCGGCGCAAGGCGTTGAGGAAGGGGTCTTGTAACAGTTGCCCTTTGTTGCTCATGGTGCGGACTCCATGTGTGTGTTGTTTTATGAGGCGGGTAATGTACCGAAATTTGCCGGGGCTTGGCAAAGTATTTGGCGCTGGCGGGCCACGCAAACATCCAATTGCAGCCAACGCGCCCGCCCCAAACGCCGCCTGCCGAGCGATGACATCGTCGTCAGCCGCGCGGAGAACTCGCGGAACGGCCACATTGCCACCATCATTCACGCAACTCCGGCGGCTGAACCAATCGCCCTGGCGGCCCACTGATTCAAGCTCATGCCCGAAAGCTCCGCCGCGCGGATGGCCGCGCCGTGAATTTCCGGCGAAACGCGCAACATCATTTTCCCGCTGACAGATTTGTGGGGCTGCTGACCGAGTTTCTCGCAAGCAGCGAGATAATCATCCACCGCTTCATGGAAAGCGGTTTCCAGTTGATCGACGCTGGAACCGTGAAATCCCACAATGTCACGGATTCCAGCCAGATGCCCGACAAAAATCCGATCTTCGGCATCGTACTCGACACGCGCTGCATAGCCTCTGTAAGTCATGGCATTCATGGAGTCACTCCTATGTTCCTCAAAAAATCACGGGCATCCGCCACGCGATAACGCAGGGCATCCTTGCCGGGATGATGGCGGTGAAAATACGCCTTGACACCATTCATCTCGAAAGTCACGGACGAGCCTTTACCTTCGGTCACGGTACAACCAACAGCAACAAACAACGATTCGATCAACGACCAATCAATGCCGCCATTGATCGGGTTGGCAAAAATAGCTTGCAGTGTTTTTCGGTGCTTGCTGTTCATAGGCGAATGATAGCGTTTTGTGCTATCTATAGTCGTTCCGCAAAATAATCAGACATATCGGGCGCTTGCACGAGCCTGATGCAAAACAGCCAGCTCGGCGCAATCGTCCCTTGTATGCTTCCCATTTGTAGTACCGAGCAGTAAGAAGTGAGAAACGGAGGTCATTCACAGCCCGTAGTCCCTGAGGGAGATAAGCCCGTGGGAGAGCCTTTGGCGTGGATGGCAAGCCGTTTGTTAAAAGCCCGGACAGTTGCCTGATGGCTGTGCGAGCAC
>JAITWU010000279.1 GCA_031285115.1 Azonexus sp.
CAGGGCGGCGCTGACCAACTGGCGGCTCGGTTCCGATAGCTGCTGCCAGGCAATGAGCGCGACGAGACGATGCCCGGCGGCGTTCCAGGCCAGCGCCGGCAGACTGTGACAGAGGGCCGAAAGGAAGATCAGGAAGACCAGGAAATGGCGCATGGCCGCATTATGCCGCGTGCGATAATGGCGAGCTATGTCGCGTTCTGCTCCCCGTCTGCCCCCGGATTCCCTCGCCTTCGCGCTACTTGAGGCGGCGCGCATCCACCTTGCCGTGCTCGCCGGGCAAAGTCTGGCCGAAGGTCAGATCAGCCGCGTCGAGTCGGTGGCGCGGCCAACGGTGCAACATCTCGTTTATGGCAGTCTGCGCGCTTATGGCCGTGGCGACTTTCTCCTCGCCCGGTTGCTCAGTCATCCGCTCGCGGCTGAGGAGATTCGCTGTCTGCTGCTGGTTGCCCTTTATCAACTCGAAGCGCGGCGCGACATTGCCCATACCGTCGTCGATCAGGCGGTGCGGGCGGCGGCGGAGCTGGCCGCCGGGCGCTTTGGCGGTCTGGTCAACGGCGTGCTCCGCAACTACCTGCGCCGTGAGGCCGAATTGCTCGCCCTGCTGGCCGCCGCCCCGCTCGCCAGTAGCCAGCATCCCGACTGGTGGCTGGCCCAGTTGCAAGACGCTTACCCGGCTGATTGGCCCGCCATCGTCGCCGCCGGTAACGCGCCGCCGCCGATGGCTTTGCGGGTGAACCGGCGCCGGGGCAGCCGCGCCGAGTATCTGGAGCGCCTCGCGGCGGAAGATATTGCCGCGACGCCCGACAGCGAAGCCGGGCTGGCGCTGGAAAAACCATTGCCGGTCGAGCGCCTGCCGGGTTTTGCCGCTGGCCTCGTCTCGGTACAAGACCCTGGTGCTCAACGCGCTGCCGAACTGTTTGACCTTGCACCGGGCAGCCGCGTGCTCGATGCCTGCGCCGCGCCCGGCGGCAAGACGGCGCATCTTCTCGAACGCGCCGATCTCGATTTGCTGGCGCTCGACCTCAAAGCAGCGCGTTGCCGCCGCGTGACCGACAATCTCGACCGCTTGGGCCTTGCCGCCACGGTGCGCGTCGGTGACTGCGCCCGGCCCGATCAATGGTGGGATGGCCGCTTGTTCGACGCCGTGCTGGTCGACGCGCCGTGCACGGCAAGCGGCGTCGCCCGGCGCAACCCCGATGTCAAATGGCTGCGCCGGGCCGAGGATGTGGTGAGTTTTGCCGCAGCGCAAGCGCGGATTCTCGATGCCCTATGGCCCCTTGTCCGGCCCGGCGGTACACTGCTCTATGCGACCTGCTCGCTGTTCCCGGCGGAAAACGGCGAACAGATCGCGCGTTTTCTCGCCCGTCAGCCGCTGGCCCGCCGCCGCCATGAAGAACAGCTTTTGCCCACCGCCGAACATGATGGCTTCTATTACTGCCTTCTCGCCAAGCCGCGTTGAGCGCCTCTGCCGCTGGTTGCTGCTGGCGGCGCTGTGGCTGCCGTCATGCGTCTGGGCGGCGGAGGTCGAGGTCGGCGCGCCGCAAATCACCTATGGCGAAGATGGCTACGTTCTTGCGGCGGATTTCCGTTTCGAGCTGCCGCCGCGTCTCGAAGAAGCGGTGGCGCGGGGCGTCGTGCTGTATTTTGTGGTCGATTTTGAAATGACTCGTGGCCGCTGGTACTGGTTCGACGAGACCGTGGTCGCCCGTTCGCAAACCTACAGCCTTTCCTATCATGCCTTGACCAATCAATACCGGCTGTCTTCCGGCGGTCTGCATCAATCTTTCGCGGCGCTTGGCGAGGCGCTGGCGGTGTTATCGCGCCTGCGCAACTGGCCGCTGGCCGACCACAAAGACGCCACTCTGCGCCCCGGCGCCAGTTATCAGGCGGCCTTGCGCCTGCGTCTCGACATCAATCAATTGCCACGCCCCTTCCAGATTTCGGCGCTCGGCAACCGGGACTGGAATCTGGCTTCCGACTGGAAAAACTGGAAGCTGACTTTGCCTTCTCCGGTGCCGCCGCCGCCCCCGCTGGAGGTCGTCAAATGAAGCGGCGTTTCGTCGCGGCAGCGGGCGGCGCGCTGGCGGCGGCGGTCGGCGGCATCCTGTGGTTTCTCCTCTTGTTGTCGACGGCGGCGGATACGGTCATTTTCTCGCGCCATTATCCCTTACTGGTCGGCCTCAACATTTTGCTGGCGCTGGGTATGCTCGGGCTGGTCGGCTGGCAGTTGCGCACCTTGTGGCGCGATTACCGGGCGCAGGTTTTCGGTTCCCGCCTCAAGCTGCGGCTGATGCTGATGTTCGGCGTCATTGCCGTGTTGCCGGGGGCGCTGGTTTATGGCGTCTCGGTGCAGTTCGTCACCCGTTCGATTGAAAGCTGGTTCGACGTGCGGGTCGAAAAGGCGCTCGAATCCGGCTTGCAACTGGGCCGTTCGACCCTCGATTCGCTGCTCGTCGATCTCGGCGACAAGGGCCGCAGCATGGCGGGCGAACTCTCCGATGTGCACGAAGCGGCGCGCCGCTCGGCCCTCCTGCGTCTGCGCGAGGAGCGTGGCGTCCAGTCGGCGGCGCTGTTTTCGGTTGGCGGTCAGTTGCTGACCAGCGCCACCGCCGATTTCAGCAGCCTGCTGCCGGAACTGCCGACGCCAGCGCAGTTGAAACAGGCGCGTAGCACACGCTTACTGAGCGCCGTCGAAGGCGGCGGCGACCAGTTGTTTCTGCGCGTGCTGCTGCCGGTGGCCTCGCGCGATATTTTCGACGAGCCGCGCATCCTGCAACTGATCAACCCGGTGCCGGAAAACCTCGCCCGCGACGCCGAGGCCGTCCAGGCCGTTTATCGTGACTATCAGGAATTGCAACTGGCGCGGCAGGGTTTGACCGGCATCTACGCCATGACCCTGACGTTGACCATGCTGGTCGCGCTGTTCGGCGCTTTTGCCCTGGCTTACCTGATGGCCCGGCGGCTGGCCGCGCCGCTGCACATTCTGGCCGAAGGCACCGAGGCCGTCGCCGAGGGCGACTTTTCGCCGCGTCAGGCCGTCTATAGCGGCGACGAGCTGGGCGCTTTGACCCAATCTTTCAACCGCATGACCCGCCAGCTCGACGAAGCGCGGCGCGACACCGAGCGCCACCGGGCGGAAGTCGAAGCGGCGCGCGGCTACCTCGAATCCATTCTGGCCAATCTGTCGGCGGGCGTGCTGGTCTTTGACCGCCGCCTGACGCTGCGCACAGTCAATGAAGGGGCCTGCACCATTCTCGCCGACGATTTTGCCGGTCTGGTCGGCCAGCCGCCGGAAGCCTGGCCGCGCCAGCAGGCGGTTGGCGAATTTATCCGCGGCCACATCACCGCCACGGCTGACAGCGAATGGCAGGCCCAGCTTGAACTCGAACGTCCGGGCGGGATGCCGCAAGTGCTGTTGCTGCGCGGCTCGCACCTGCCAGCGGGCGGCGGCGACGTGGTGGTGTTCGACGACGTGACCCGGCTGATCGCCGCCCAGCGCAGCGCCGCCTGGGGTGAGGTGGCGCGCCGTCTGGCGCACGAAATCAAAAATCCGCTCACGCCCATTCAGCTTTCCGCCGAGCGCCTGCAATTGAAACTTGCCGGCAAACTTGGCGACGGCGATGCTGACATGCTGGCGCGCGGTACACAAACCATCATCACCCAGGTACAAGCGATGAAGCGCATGGTCGACGACTTCCGTGACTACGCCCGCCTGCCCGCGCCGGTCGTCGAGGCGCTCGATCTCAATCTGCTGATCGGCGACGTACTC
>JAITWU010000293.1 GCA_031285115.1 Azonexus sp.
AACTGGTCGGCGACCCGGAAAAATACCGGACGATTGACCAAGGACACAGCCTGCCAAAACACCGCCAGAACGGCTTGCCCAGGGACGAGGCGCGTCAGGCTCTGCTCTCGCATTACACCCGCCTGGGAAACATGGATACTTCGCGTCTTTCCGATGAAGAAAAAACCTGTATCCACGTCCGCCAGGCCAATCTCAAAACCGGCGTCGGCCTGTACGCCAAAATGCAAGCCGGGGCGCTTGGTCTCCCGGCGGAATTTGCTTGATTTCAACGAAAAGGAATAAACCGATGGCAACTTACGATCTTGAAGAACAGGAACAGATCGACAGTCTGAAAACCTGGTGGAAGATGTACGGCAACCTCGTCACCGCCGTGATTGCGGCGGCGGCGCTGGCGATGGTCGGGTGGCAGGCATGGAACTGGTATCGCAACAATCAGGCGGCGCAGGCGTCCGCCGTTTTTGCCGAACTGGAGCAGGCGGCGCTGGCGGGCGATGTCCAGAAAATCAAGGCGACGGCGGGCGAACTCTCTGAGAAATACGCGGGCAGCAGCTATGCGCCGCTCGGCGTTTTGCTGGCCGCCCGTCATTCGATCGAAGCGGGCGATCTCAAAACGGCCCGCAGCCAGCTTGCCTGGGCCGCCGACAATGGCCGCGACGAAGTGCGCGATCTCGCCCGCTATCGTCTGGCCGCCGTGCTGCTCGACGCCAAAGAGTACGACGACGCTTTGAAACAACTCGACGCCGCGCCCGCCCCGGCTTTCGCCGCCCGTTTTCAGGAACTGCGCGGCGACGTGCTGTTCGCCCAGGACAAAAAGCCGGAAGCCCGCGCCGCCTACCGCGCCGCTCTCGACAAAATGAGCGAAGCCGCAGGGCCAGGCCGCCAGTTGCTGCAAGAAAAACTCGATAGCCTGGGGGAGGGGTAATTGTCAGGTTTCAGGTTGCAGGCTACAGGGTTCAGTCTGGTTTCCGCGCGCTTTGCGCGCGCCTAAGTTGCTGAACCCTGTCAGCCGTCCCCGATCTTCAAATTGGAGTTATTTACAATGAATCTGCGTGCCGTCCTTGTCTTCGCCGCCGCCAGCACCTTGCTCGGCGGTTGCTCGATGTTCGACAAAATCAACCCCTTTTCCAGTTCCGGCCCCAAGCTCGGTCAACTGACCGATTTCAAACCGACGGCGGACGCTAAAAACCAGTGGTCGGCCAGCATCGGCAAGGCCGGGAGTTACACCTTCGTCCCGGCCATCGTCGGCGACGCCGTGTTTGCCGCCGGGCAGGACGGCTCGGTGAGCCGCATCGAAAACGGCAAGACCGTCTGGAAGATCGACGTCGACCAAAATCTCTCCGCTGGCGTCGGCGCGAGCGACAAGCTGGTCGTCGTCGGCACCGCCAAGGGCGAGGTGCTGGCTTTTGCCGCCGCTGACGGCAAGCCGTTGTGGAAGGCTCAGGCCAGCAGCGAAATCCTCTCCGCCCCGGCGGTCGGCGACGATGGCGTCGCCGTGCGCAGCGGCGATAACCGGGTCTTCCTCTTTGATGCAAACGATGGCGCGCGCAAATGGGTCTATCAGCGGGCCAACCCGACGCTGGCGATTCGCGGCGCGGGCGCTCCGGTCTTTGCCGACCGCTATCTGTTCGTCGGCTTCCCTGGTGGCCGTCTGGTCGCCCTGTCCTTGCAGAATGGCGCGCTGGCCTGGGAAGGCGCGGTTTCCCAGCCCAAGGGGGCGACGGAACTCGACCGCGTCGCCGATGTTGTCGCGCCGCCGGTCATTGATGGTCGGCAGATTTGCGCCGTCGCTTTTCAGGGCAAGGTCGCCTGCTTCGACATGGGGCAGGGTGGGGCGCTGATGTGGTCACGCGATATTTCCTCGACCACCGGTTTGGCGCTCGATAGCCGCGCCCTCTTTGTCACCGACGATCAAGGCGTGGTTTACGCCTTCGACCGCCAGAGCGGCAGCGGCCTGTGGAAGCAGGACAAATTGCAGAACCGCCGCCTCTCCGGCCCGGCAGCGCAGCGCGGTCTGGTGGCGGTGGGCGATGGCGAGGGCTACATCCACTTTCTTTCGCGCGACGACGGCAGCCTCGCCGCCCGCCAGAAAATCGACAGTTCCCCCGTGCGCGCCGCCGTGATTGCGTTTAGCGCCGGGTTTCTGGTGCAGACGACGGGCGGCGCGGTCAGCGTTTTTGCGGCGCAATGAAGCCGACGCTGGTTCTGGTCGGCCGTCCCAATGTCGGCAAATCGACCCTCTTCAATCGCCTGACCCGCTCGCGCGACGCCATCGTCGCCGACCTGCCGGGGCTGACCCGCGACCGTCATTACGGCCACGGCAAACTCGGCAAAAAGCCTTATCTGGTCGTCGATACCGGCGGTTTCGAGCCGCTCGTCAAAGACGGCATCCTGCATGAAATGGCGCGCCAGACCGAACAGGCGATCATTGAAGCCGACGCCGTCATCTTCGTGGTCGATGGCCGCACCGGCCTGACGCCGCACGACAAGGAAATCGCCAACAAACTGCGGCGCAGCGAGCGCCCGGTCTTCGTCGCCGTCAACAAAGCCGAAGGCATGAATCGCGGCATGGTCGAGGGCGAATTTCACGAACTCGGCTTGGGCGAGCCGAACGCCATTTCGGCGGCGCATGGCGAAGGCGTGCGCGGCTTGGTTGAACTGGCGCTGGAAAAATTCCCTGAACCAGCAGAAGACGAAGAAGCCGCATCCGCCGTGCGCGTCGCCATCGTTGGCCGCCCCAATGTCGGCAAATCGACCCTCATCAACACGCTCCTTGGCGAAGAGCGCGTGATCGCCTTTGACGCCCCCGGCACCACGCGCGACGCCATCGAAATCGACTTCGAGCGCGGTGGCCGCCACTACGTCCTCATCGACACGGCGGGGATGCGCAAGCGCGGCAAAGTGTTCGAGTCCATCGAAAAATTCTCGGTGGTCAAAACCCTGCAAGCCATTGAAAGCGCCAATGCCGTCATCCTCATGGTCGACGCCCAGGCCGATGTTTCCGAACAGGACGCCCACATTGCCGATTTCATCGTCCAGTCCGGGCGGGCGCTGGTCGTCGCGGTGAACAAATGGGACGGCCTCGACCCCTACGTCCGCGAACAAACGCGGCTGACCCTCCAGCGCAAACTCAAATTCCTCGACTTCGCCAAATTCCATTTCGTCTCGGCCCGCCAAAACACCGGCCTGACGGCGCTCTTCCGCTCCGTCGACGCCGCTTACGCAGCGGCCATGACCAAACTTTCCACCCCGCGCCTGACCCGTGTTCTGGCCGACGCCATCACCAAACAAGCCCCGCCCAAACACGGCCCGTTCCGCCCCAAACCCCGCTACGCCCACCAGGGCGGCTCCAACCCGCCGATCATCGTCGTGCACGGCAACGCCGTCGATCAAATCAGCGACAGCTACCGCCGCTACCTCGAACACACCTTCCGCGAAGTCTTCAAACTTCAGGGCACGCCGCTGCGCATCCAGTTCGTCGTCGGCAAAAATCCGTTTGATGACAAGGAGCGGAAATAAATTTGCGGCGGTGATCGAGGAAGAAGGGCGCTTTCTCTGGAAATGGAATCAAACCCCAAACCGTCCCCAAAACTCCGCTGGTGTCACGATGGAGTATTGCCCTGCCAACGCGAGCAAATCTTTGTCGCCGGTAATCAGGTAATCCGCTTTCGCCGCTATCAGCGTGAGCAGCACGGGTTGATCGGCGGCATCGCGCAGATTGGGGTCTTGCTGGCCTTGCGGTTCGACGATGTCGGCGAGGAACATGAAACTGTCGGCCAGGTCGCGGATTTCCGCTGTCGTCATGTTGATGCGCGGAAGTCGCGGCAATACGCCGATCATTTCGTCGAGGATGTAGCGCGACAGCGCGACTTCCAGACTGCCCTGCCGCCATGCGGCGACGATGCGCCCCGGAATGCTGCCGGGATAGGCCAGGCCGGATACCAGCACGTTGGTATCGAGCACGACGCGCCTGTTTGGCATCAGTGTTTCTTTCGTTCGGCGGCGATTGCGGCGTCAATTTGAGCCAGACCTTCTGCGCTGGGAACCTGGGCAAACGCATCGGCAATGCGCTGGCTCAAGGCGTCAAAACGTTCCTGCATGGCGCGGATGCGAGCGAATAATTCGGCATCGACAAGGGCGGCCACGGGTTTGCCGTCTTTGTTGATGACGATACTGTCGTTGCGGTATTGCAACAGATTGAGCATTTCGCCCAAGTTTTGCCGGAAGTTGACGGCGCTGACTTCGGTAATCATCGCTACCCATATGTTCAT
>JAITWU010000332.1 GCA_031285115.1 Azonexus sp.
TCGGCATGGACATAGGCCGAGGTGGCATCGAAGGCAATCTGGATGTTGTCCGGCAAAACGTGCGGCAGCAGGCCGTCGACGCCGTCCGCCGTGGTTTTCAGACCCTGTTCGGCGGCGCGTTTCAAGCCTTCGGACGCGGCGTCGATGCCCACCATCCAGACCGGTTCGAGAAAGGGGCTGCGGCGGATTTTGTAGATGAGATCGGTGCCGATATTGCCGGAGCCGATCAGGGCGCATTTAATTTTCTTCATATTGAAAATCCTTTTTTTCATCGGCGGCATTGGCTTCGGCCTTGGCCCCCGCCGTCACCCCGGCTACGGAAAACTCCTCCGGGCTGTGTTCGGTAATCAGAATGCGGACGCTCTCGGGCCGCACCCCCAGCGCCTCGATGACCGCATCCGTCACGGCTCTGGCGACCTTGCGTTTCTGGTCTTTGGTGCGCCCCTGCATCAGGTGCATTTCAATAATTGGCATCAATCGTCTCCTCTGAGGGGTCTATTCGATAAAGCGCATGGATACGCTGCCCAGTTCCTGAAAGCGGGCAATCACGTTGTCGCCCGGCTTGACGGGAATCGCTTCGGTAATGCCGCCGCTCATCACAAAGCTGCCCGCCGCCAGTTCTTCGCCCTGTTCGGCGAGGATATTGACCAGCATCGCAATCGCCGCCGCCGGATGGCCCATGACGGCGGCGCTGGCGGCCATCGCCACGATCTCGCCATTTTTTTCCATGACCACGCCGAGGGTGCGCAGGTCGAGATCCTGGGCGTAGCGGGCGCGACCGCCGCCGACATAGCGGGCGGAGGAGCCGTTATCGGCAATGACGCTGGGCAGGTCGAACTTGAAGCCGGAAAAGCGCGAGTCGATGATTTCCACCGCGGGCAGCACATAGGCCGTGGCCGCCAGCACATCATCGAGGACGCAGCCGGGGCCGCGCAAAACCTTGTTCGTGACAAAGGCGATTTCGCATTCGACGCGCGGATGCACCATATCGGCGGTGGTGATGGCCGAATTTTCGGGCCGCGCCATGTGGTCGGTGAGAAAGCCGATGGACGGCACATTGACGCCCATCTGCCGCATCTTGGCCTGCGAGGTCAGCCCGGCTTTCCAGCCGGTCAGCCGGTGGCCGCGGGCGAGGTAGCGGCGGCGCAGTTCGGCCTGCACGGCGTAGCCGTCGGCGACGGTCATCGCCGGATAGTCGTCGGTCAGTTTGGGGATGGCGTAAGCGCCGAGCTGCGCCCCTTCGACGCGCTCGCAAAGACGCGCGATGTCGGCGCGGGAAAGCGTAAGCTGGCTCATACCGCGCTCCTTCCGGCAAATTTGACGCGGCAACTGCCAAGGCCGCCGACGGTGCACACCAGTTCATCGCCATCGGCCACCGGCACGAGCGCCGATTGCGAGCCGGAAAGGATGACTTCGCCCGCGCGAAAGGGAATGCCCTGCCGCCCCAGCGTATTGGCGAGCCAGGCCACGGCATTGGCGGGCGAACCCTGAACCGCTGCGCCGACGCCGGTTGAAAACAGTTCGCCATTTTTTTCCAGCACCATGCCCGCGAGCGTGATGTCGATCCGGCGCGGGTCGCCGCGCGTCTTGCCGATCACGTAAACGCCGCAGGAAGCGTTGTCGGCGACGGTATCCTGAATCTTGATCTGCCAGTCGGTAATGCGCGAATCGACAATCTCGAAGCAGGGCGCGACGTAATCGGTGGCGCGGATGACATCCATCGCCGTAATGCCGGGGCCGCTCAGGTCTTCTTTCAGGACGAAGGCCAGTTCCGCCTCGGCCTTCGGCTGAATCAACCGGCTGAGATCAATCGTCTCGCCTTCCCTGTAGACCATGCCGGAAGTCAATTGGCCAAAATCCGGCTGATAGACGCCGAGAAAATCCTGCACCGCCTTGCTCGTCACGCCGATTTTTTTGCCGACGATGGTTTCGCCCGCCGCCACCCGCCGCTCGATGGTGCGCAACTGAATGCCGTAGGCTTGATCGAGCGTGATGTCCGGCTCGCGTTGCAGGAGCGGCGGCACGGTGCGGCGGGCAAGCCAGGCTTCGTAAAGCTCGTCGCCGTAGCGCCGAATGGTGTTGTCATCCATGAAAAACCCTCAAAGTTTGATACAGATATTGCGTGTTTCGCTATAGAACTCCAGCGAATGCACGCCGCCCTCGCGGCCAATGCCGGATTGCTTGGAACCGCCGAAGGCCGTGCGCAGATCGCGCAGAAACCAGCTATTGACCCAGGTAATGCCGACCTCGATCCGCGCCGCGAGACGATGGGCGCGCGACAGATTGCTCGTCCAGATGGTCGTCGACAGGCCGTAATCGTTGGCGTTGGCAAGATTGACGACCTCGTCCTCGCCATCGAAGGGGCGGATATGGCAGCACGGGCCGAAAATCTCCTCGCGCACCACGGCGGCGGTTTCCGGCAGGCCCGTCCAGATGGTCGGCTCGATCCAGTTGCCGCCCGCGAGTTCCGCTGGCATGGGCGGAATGCCGCCGCCGGTGACGACGGTTGCGCCCTCCGCCACCGCCTTTGCGTAATAGGCCAGCACTTTGCGCCGGTGCTCGTCGCTGATGAGCGGGCCGTAATTGGCCGCATGATCGTCGGGGCGGCCAAATTTGACGGCTTCGCAGCGCGCTTTGAGCGCCGCGACGAAAGACTCGAAAATCGGGCGCTCGACATAGACGCGCTCGGTGCCGAGGCAAACCTGGCCGGAATTCAAAAAGCTGGAGCGGAAAATGCCCTCGACCGCCGCCGCGAAATCGGCGTCGGCAAAAACGATACCGGCGTTTTTGCCGCCCAGTTCAAAGGAGACATCGCGCATCCCTTCCGCCGCAGCTTTCATGATCGCCGTACCGGTGCGGGTTTCGCCGGTAAAGGTAATGGCGTCGACCAGCGGGTGATGGGTGAGAAATTCCCCCGCCGAATCGGGGCCGAAGCCGTGGATGACGTTGTAGACGCCCTTGGGGACGCCCGCCGCATTCATCACTTCGCCCAAAAGCGCCGTCGTCAGCGGCGTTTCTTCCGACGGTTTGACGACCACGGTATTGCCGCAGGCGAGCGCCGGGCCGACTTTCCAGGTCATCAGCAAAAAAGGCGCGTTCCACGGCGAAATGACGCCGATCACGCCCTTGGGCACACGGATGGCGTAATTGATCGCGCCGCGCCCGTCCGGCGTCGCCATCTGGAAAGATTCGCTCGAAACGGTTTTGAAAACATCGGCAAAGACCTTGAAATTGGCCGCGCCGCGCGGGATGAAGGCGCTCGTCATGACGTGCCGGGGCTGGCCGGTATCGGCCATTTCGGCGTCGCAGAAATCCTCGAAGCGGCGGCTGATTTCATTGGCGACGCCGTAGAGCAGATCGACCCGCTGGTCGACCGTGAGCCTGCCCCATTCGCCCTGCAAGGCATCATGCGCGGCGCGCACGGCGGCGTCGACATCGACCCGGCCCGCTTCGGCGATGCGGGCGATGACCTGACCGTCGACCGGCGAGCGTTTCTCGAAAGTCTTGCCATCCACGGCATCAAGAAACTGGCCGTTGATGAAATTTTTAATGTGTCGCATGGCAACTCCGGGGTTTTCAGATGGAACGGAACAGCGGACTGCGCACCTGCTGCGCGTCGGCGGCTGAAATGAATTTCTCGGTATAAATGTCGCGCTCGAACAGACGCCCCTGCATCAAGGCCGTGATACAGGCGTCGATCATCAGCGG